>JBMFUH010000173.1:0-9674 GCA_049966735.1 Isosphaeraceae bacterium | reverse complement strand
ACGAGCCCCGGCCGTCGGATGAGCCGTCGCCGGCCCGCGACGTCGTTGCCGAGGCTGATGAGGACTCGTTTCCCGCAAGCGACGCACCTGCGTGGACGCGCATGAGGATCGGTCCGCCCGCGCAAGGCAGTTGACATGACGCGTTGTGATGAGGTGACAAGTTTTCTCCACTCATTCACGCAGACCTGCCATGGCCACCATCATCATCAACGGCGCAGCCTACCCGCTGGCTGACGCTGAGAAGATCAACGTGATCCAGGCCGCGGTCCGTTGCGGGATCGAGATTCCCTACTTCTGCTGGCACCCCGCGCTCTCGGTGGTCGCCAACTGCCGGATGTGCGAGGTCGAGATCGGCAGCAAGGATCCCAGGACGGGCGAGATCAAGATGATCCCCAAGCTCGTGCCGGCCTGTCAGACGCCAGCCAAGGATGGGACGGTCGTCGTGACGAACAGCCCCAAGGTCAAGGAAAACCAGCGGATGGTCATGGAGTGCCTCTTGCTCCACCATCCGCTCGATTGCCCCGTCTGCGATCAGGCCGGCGAGTGCAGCTTGCAGGATTTCAGCTACGATTACGGTCAGGCCAGCCATCGCTATGTCGAAGAGCGGCTCGTCAATCCGCAGAAGGACGTCTCCGAGACGATTCAACTGAACCAGGACCGCTGCATCCTCTGCACCCGCTGCGTCCGGTTCACCCGCGAGATCACGGGCACCGCGGAACTGGAAGTGATCCGCCGGGCCAACCGCGCCGAGATCGATATCTTTCCCGGGTACCCGGTCGATAACCCGCTTGCCGGCAACGTGGTTGATCTCTGCCCGGTCGGCGCTCTCCTGGACAAGGAGTTCCTGCACACGCAGCGAGTCTGGTACCTGACCCCTCACAATGCGATCTGCTCCCGCTGTTCGACCGGTTGCAATGTCTATGCCGAGGAGAACGTGGGGAAGATCTGGCGGTTCCGGCCCCGGTTCAATCCTCACGTGAACGACTACTGGATCTGTGACCAAGGGAGGTACAGTTACCGATTCGCAAATGACGACTCCTTGCTCAACGCGATGTACCTCCGCGAGGCAGGTGATCTCCGCGCGGCGTCAGTGTCCGAGGCCACCGGCGCCCTGAGCCGCGAACTCGGGCGGATCGCGCGGGAAGGCGGTCTGATCGCGGGCGTGCTGTCGCCGTTCTTGACCGTGGAGGAGGCCTACCTCATGGCCCTGTACCTCAAGGGTCTGAACCCCGCGAACTTGCTTGCACTGGGCCCGGTTCCGGTTCGGGGCGAGGACGTCACCTTCGCCCCCAACCTGATGGCCGGGCGGGCCGGCGACACCAGCTTCCTCAACCCGCGGCCCTTCACCATCCATGCTGAGAAATGCCCGAACCGCCGGGGAGTCGAGGTGATCCTGGCGCATTTCCAGGGCGCGGTGATCGACTTCGACTCCCTGTCGGAGCAGGTTGCCCAGGGATCGTATCAAGGATTGTATGTCACCTCGGGCGCGCTTGATCCCTGGATCGAGGAAGCCGGGGTTGAGCACCTCCGCTCCCATGTCGCGTTCCTCGCCGTGCAGGATACGCGCGTGACCACGCTGGCCCATCTAGCCGACGTGGTCCTGGCCGGCGCGACGTTCGCCGAGAAGGCCGGTTGCTTCGTCAACGCGGACAACCGGCTCCAGCACTTCGAAGCGGTGCTGCCCCCACGGGACGGCAGCCTGCCGGAACTCGATGTTCTGGCTATTTTGCTGGATCGAGCCGGCCCGATCCGTTCCTCTGACGTCCTTGCCGAGCTGTCCGAGGTTGTCCCCTTCTTCGCGCCGGCCAGAGGGGGCAAGATCTCCGAGTTCGGCGTTCCGCTTTCCGGGCACGATACCGGCCCGCCGGCGCGGCGTTTCCTTGACCCTTGGCTGAGTCTGGGCCAGACTCGGGCCGGTCGAGCGATCGAGATGAACCAGGTAAGTCCATCGTTCCAGAACGACTTTGAAAGGAGGGCCCAAATATGATTCCGCAAGAAGAAGTCCCCCGGCGGCCAGGGGAACAATCCGTATCTGCCGACCCGAAGCGAATCGTTCTGACCGAGAGTTGCTGTCAGGGTTGTGGCGTGCATGTTGTCTTGGTCTATCACGAGATCTTTCCCGAGATGCAGGTCGAAGCCTTGTCCGCCGAGCGGGCGGCTGAGCGCCTCGCGAACCGGCTGGAGGCCATCCTCGACTCAGCCCCCGATCCGTCGAGCCGCGAGACGGTTCTGCGAGCGCTTGCCGATGCCCGATCCTTCCTCGGCGGAATTGCCCACGTTGGTCTGAACATCTGAGAACCCAGGAGATAATGCAAGGAGACATCACATGGCGATTCCTCACGCGTACCCAGGCATGCCCGTTGACCTCCTCACCACGGAAGGGGCGGTGTTCGAGGAGACCGAGTGCCCGGTCTGCGGCGAACCGGATGCGACAGCCGACTACCGTTCTCTGCTGGTCCGGCGCTTACATGAACACGATATCGCGGTTGGCGGTGGTCCGGCTGCGACGGTCGACAACCCAACCGCGGAGGAGCCGGCTGCCCCGCGGACGTCCGCACTCGTGAAAAACAACTGGTTTGAAGCCATCCGGCTGGTACTCCCGAAAGGGCATGAAGTTTGCCACGATCAACAGATGGAAGGTCCGATCATCGTCCACTGCCTCAAGGGGAGGGCGGCCCTGACCACCGGCGGCGCCACCCACGACCTGCGGGCCGGCCAATGGGTCTACCTGCTGGGTCGTGATTCCCATGGCTTGCGCGCGATCGAGGATTCCCTCGTACTGCTGACCGTCATCTTTCCCCAGCGGGCCTGAGCGGGCATCGACCGTCGGAATGGCCCTTGCTTCGGAGGCGCGCATGTCCGCGACTCAGAACCCGACTGATACTGAGGTGATCGACGTCCGCCCTTGAGATGGGCATGCAACAACCGCGGGTTACTCCGGAGCAAGTCCCATGAGAATCCAGCGCACGGTCCTCTTGCTGCTTGTCCTCCTGGTTGCCATACCGGTCTCCGCGGCTTATCTGCAATGGGCTGTATTCGGCCTGCCGCCGATACTGACCAAATCTGTGGAGATCACCGAAACCACCATGCCGTATGGCTTCCCGGCCTGGCTTCGCGTTACCCATTACGTGAATTTCTTCTTCATCGTTCTCTTGATTCGAAGTGGTCTGCAAATCCTGGTGGAGCACCCTAGGCTCTACTGGAACGTCCACTGCACCCCGAACACGGAATGGCTCCGTCTGACGCCGGTCGACGTGCCCACGGACCGGGTATGGACCGCCAAGGACGACGCCCGCTATCTTTCCCCGTGGATCGGTCTGCCCGGCTACCGGCATACTGTCGGCATCGCGCGGCACTGGCACTTCCTGAGCGTCCTGTTCTGGGTAGGCAACGGCTTGACCTTCGCGGTCCTGCTTTTCGGGACCGGGCAATGGCGGCGGCTGGTGCCCGATTCCTGGCGGGTCGTGCCCGACGCCTGGTCGGTCTTCGTCCACTATGCCACCTTCCACCTGCCGCCGGAGCCGAATGGCTTCTATCACTACAACGCGCTTCAGCAGCTCGCGTACTTTGCCGTCGTATTCATCCTGGCTCCCCTGGCGATCGCCACCGGGCCATCAATGTCACCGGCCCTTACGGCCCGGTTTCGGTGGTATCCGAAACTGCCCGGCAACCGCCAGATCGGCCGATCGCTCCATTTTCTGGTCATGTGTGCGTTTGTCGCTTTCATCGTCGGCCACGTGACCATGGTGGCCCTCACCGGCTTCGTCCGGAACATGAACCACATCGTGCTGGGGACGGACAACTCAAGCTGGCTGGGCGTGTACCTCGGCCTGCTGGGAATTGGCGTGGTTGTCGCGGCGAATGCTCTGGCCAACTGGACGGCATGGCGCTGTCCGCGAGCGATTCAGCATGCCGCCGGGGCGATCGTCACGCCGGTCATGGAACTCCTGCTCAATCACGCCGCCCCGATCGCGGAGTTCCGCCGTGAGGACATCTCTCCCTTCTTTTGGCCCAACGGCAAGCTTCCCACCAGCGAGGAATGGAAAACGCTCGCGGCGGGCGGCTTCAGGGATTATCGCTTGAAGGTCTCGGGTCTGGTGGAGAATCCGGTCGAGTTGTCGCTGGACGAAATCCGTGCCATGGGGAAGAAGACCCAGATCACCCTGCACCACTGCATCCAGGGCTGGTCGGGCATTGCCGAGTGGGGTGGCTTGCCCATGACCGAGCTGATCAAGCTGGTCCGGCCGAAACCCGAGGCGCGGGTGGCCGTCTTCTACTCGTTCGGCGAGGGACTGGAGGGGGGCCAGTACTACGACAGCCACTCGCTCGAGAACCTCATCCACCCCCAGACGCTCTTGGCCTACGAGATGAATGGCGAGCCGCTCGGTGAGCAGCACGGGCCGCCCTTGCGGCTGCGGGTCGAAAACCAGCTCGGCTTCAAGATGGTCAAGTGGATCCGGCAAATCGAATTCGTCGCGAGCCACAAGGCATTCGGCGCAGGGGAAGGGGGTTACAACGAGGACCACGAGTATTTCGGCGAACTGGCCAACATCTGAACCGAAGCTGGATTGACCATCGCTGCGCTCCAGGAGTTCAGCGCGATCGTTTCACAACCGGAAAACATCCATCCCGGGCACCGTGCCCGGAAACTGTATGACGGTGCGACCCATGTATTATCTTTATGGTTCCAAGACCGGAGCACCCAAGAAGCTCGTGGCGACCTTTGACAGCCAGGAGCAATTGCTCGCCTACGTGCGCTGGGCCACCCTGTTCCAGCGCAATGGCGTCTACCAGTTCGAGAAAGGGAGTGCTCTGGCCAGTTGCCATCAATTCGACTATTCCAGCGAACCTATGACGGATGAGGACGCCACGGCGGTCCACCACAATCCGTCGCCAAGCATGCTGTGAACCGTCGCTCCAGTGACGATTGCGGCCCGACCGGGCCGCGGGCCTCGCACCGATCCCGGGCCATCAGGGCACGGGCATGCCGCTGGGGAGACTTGCAGCGGAGGAAGACGTGTGGTGCAGCAACTCAAAGTGGAAACACCGACCATCGTCCTGACAATCGGTCATTCGACGCGAACGCTCGAGACATTCCTTCACCTGCTGGAAGCTCATGGTGTGACGCGACTCGGGGATGTGAGGAAGATTCCACGTTCCAGGCACAACCCTCAGTTCAACCAGCAAACCCTGACACATGCTTTGCATGCCGCTGGTATCAGCTATCAGCATATCGCAGGCATGGGAGGCTTACGCCGCCCGTGCCGCGATTCACCAAACAAGGCCTGGCGCAACTCGTCCTTCCGAGCATACGCCGATTATATGCAGACAATCGAGTTCCGGGAGAATTTGCAGGTGCTGATCGATTTGGCCCGGCGAGAACGAGTCGCCTTGATGTGCGCCGAAGCGGTGCCCTGGCGTTGCCATCGCTGGCTCATTGCCGATGCGCTTCTGGTGCGAGGCCTGCGAGTGGAACACATCATGAGTGGAATCCATTGCCAGAACCATGTGGTTCCGTCCTGGGCCCGGGTCAAGGGAACGGACATTACCTACCCGCTTGAGCCGAGTGCGGAATTCAGTTAATGCTCCGAAGTTCGTGCCAAAAGAGTCGCAGAAAAACCAGAGGAGATCATACGGATGTCACATGACTTCAAGATTGGGGACCATGTTGAGTGGAACTCGGAAGCAGGTCGTGTTCGGGGGACGATCAAGAAAAAGATCACCTCTGAAATCACGTTCAAAGGTACGCGGTTCACGCCTCGAAAGAGCAGCCGCAGTATTTGATTGTGAGCGACAAGACCGGCCACCAGGCCATGCACAAAGGTTCGGCCCTCATGAAAGTCGGCAAGAGCACGGCCGGGACCAAGAGCAGTAAACAACCGTCTCCCCATCCCGAGAGCAGTTGAAAACCAGCTATGAAAGGAGTGTGGAGTGATGTCCGAGCACGAACATCTTTATCCACCAACGACCAAGGAATTCGCTGCCCAGCGCAGGAGCCTGGCCCCCAAACCGGCCGAGGCCTTCAAGACATTCAGTCAGAGCGTATTTGCCGAAGGGGCACTTCCCGCGAAGACCAAGCAGTTGATCGCCGTAGCCGTGGCGCACGTGACGCAATGCCCGTATTGTATTCGAGGACATACCAGCGCCGCCCTTCAGCAGGGGGCAACGGCAGAAGAGATCATGGAAGCCATCTGGGTTGCCGCCGAGATCCGCGCCGGGGGCGCCTACGCTCATTCAGCCTTGGCGCTGGATACCATCGCTCGCATCCAGAGCGAAAAGAGCGGGCAATCATGAACGTCCAGGCAGGTGGAGGCCGAGGTCACGAGAGGGATCGATGAACGCAACCAATCACAGCCAGGAGAGGAGAGTTTGTCATGGGTTCACAGCGCAAGACTCTGGGGGTCGTCGCGACGGGGGCATCTCTCTGGCCTTCGCAGCCTTGGGATCGGCCGATCCTGGAGGCAAGGCCCGGAGAAGTGACTCTGGCTGTCAATGCTGTAACGGGGCCAAATCCGTGTGTTGTTCGGAGGCGGTTGGCCCATCGGCGCGCGGCACGATCTTGCTGGCTCAGCAGAAACGGGGGGATGCCAAACCAGCAACATCCAAGCGGCGATCCACGGCCAGCCCGGCGTCATTGGCCAAGGGCGTCGCGACTCGCAAAGCCCTCCTCGACCAGGACGACGTGGTGATCGACGGTGGCAACTCGTACTACCACGATGACCTCCGCCGCGCCGTCGAGCTCAGACCGAAGGGCATCCATTACCTGGACGTCGGGACAAGCGGCGGGGTGTGGGGGCTGGAGCGCGGTCACTGCCTCATGATCCGCGGGGATGAGGCTCCCGTCGGCCGCCTGGACCCGATCTTCGCTGCTCTCGCCCCCAGTGTTGAGGCGGCGCCCCGGACACCAGGGCGGGAGAAGGTGGGAGACACGGCCGAGCGCGGTTATCTGCACTGCGGACCTGCGGGCGCTGGCCACTTCGTGAAGATGGTCCACAATGGCATCGAGTACGGGATCATGGCGGCATACGCCGAGGGGCTGAACATCTTGCGGCACGCCAACGCGGGTAAACGGCGGCGCGCCAGCGATGCCGAGACCTCCCCGCTGCGCCACCCCGAGCACTACTAGTATGACCTGAGTCTGGCTGACATCGCCGAGGTTTGGCGCCGCGGTAGCGTGATCGCCTCCTGGCTCCTTGACCTGGCAGCCCTGGCGCTTCTGGACAACCCCGACCTCGCAAAGTTCACCGGCCGGGTGTCAGACTCGGGCGAGGGGCGCTGGACGATCCTGGCGGCCATCGAGGAATCGGTTCCGATTCCCGTCCTCAGTACCGCGCTTTACGATCGCTTCAGCTCGCGTGGCGAGGCCGACTTCGCGGATAAGCTGCTGTCCGCCTTGCGCTACGCATTCGGCGGTCATGAGGAAAAAGCGGCCGATCAGAAAGGGTGTGCCGGATGACCGCCCCGCGCTCCGAGCGTTCCCTGACCTGTAAGCTTTGAGGAGCATAACCATGTATCACTACAAGTATTTGATCATCGGCGGCGGGATGACCGCCGCGGCCGCCGTCGAGGGCATCCGTCAGGCCGATCCGGAAGGGACGATCGGACTGATCGGCGCCGAGACGCATCCCCCCTACAACCGCCCGCCCCTATCCAAGGGGCTCTGGAAGGGAAAACCCTTGGAGAGCATCTGGCTTCAGACCGAGGGGCACGGGGTGGCGCTTCACCTGGGGCGGACCATCCGGGCACTCGACCCGCGGCGAAAGCAGGTCATCGACGACCAGGGGACGGTTTACTCCTACGACAAGCTGCTCCTGGCCACGGGGGGCACGCCCCGCCGGTTTTCCTTCGGCGGCGATCGAATTATCTACTTCCGGACCCTGGATGATTACCAGGAGTTGCGCACGCTTGCGGAACAGGGGCAGCGGTTCGCGGTCATCGGCGGCGGATTCATTGGCTCGGAGATCGCGGCTGCTCTGGCCATGAACGGTAAACAGGTTGTCATGGCATTCCCCGACAAGGGCATCGGCAGCCGCGTGTTTCCCGCTGACCTGGCGGCGTTCCTCAACGACTTCTACCGCCGGAAGGGGGTCGAGGTTCGGGCGGGCGAGCAGGTCGTCGGCCTGGAGGCGCGCGACCGGCGGGTCGTCCTCACGCTCCGTGGTGCCGACGCCTCCGCCGAACACCGGCTCGAGGCCGACGGCGTGGCGGCGGGAATCGGCATCGAGCCGAACGTCGGCCTGGCCCGGTCGGCTGGTCTGGAGGTCGCGAACGGGATCGTCGTGGACGCGTCGCTGCGCACCAGCGACCGCGACATTTTCGCCGCAGGGGATGTGGCCTCCTTCATGAATCCGTCCCTGGGCACGCGGCTCCGGGTTGAGCACGAGGACAACGCGAACACCATGGGCCGGATGGTAGGCCAGGCCATGGCAGGGCGGGCCGTCTCGTATGATCATCTCCCCTTCTTCTACTCCGACCTGTTCGAACTGGGATATGAAGCCGTTGGGGAAGTCGACTCTCGCCTGGAGACGGTAGCCGACTGGAAGGAGCCGTATGGCGAGGGCGTCGTTTATTACCTGCGAGAGCGTTGTGTGCGGGGGGTGTTGCTATGGAACGTCTGGGAGCAAGTGGACGCGGCCCGGAGCTTGATCGCCGAGCCCGGCCCGTTCCGCCCAGAGGACCTCAAGGGGCGGCTGCCGGCCTGAGATCCGGCGACGAGGAGTCCGCGAGTTCCGCCACGAGCCAGCTCGCGTACTCGCTCAAACCGACGCCGCCCTTCCGGCTCGACCTGGCGGTCTGGGTCCTCCGCCGCCGTCCGGAGAACCTCATCGACCGCTGGGACGGCAATTGCTACCGCCGCGCTCTGGCGCTGGGGGAAGGCCCGGTGGAGGTCGCGGTGACGGAGACTGGCTCCCCCGATGCACCCCGGCTCCGGATCACGGTAAACGGCGAGCGAATTGGCCCCGGCACAAGGCCCGCCGTGACCGCCGCGCTGGAACGGTTGCTCGGGCTGCGCATCGACCTCACCGAGTTCGAGCGGTTCGCAGCCCATGACGTTCACCTCGGTTCGCTGGCGCGGCGGTTCCGTGGGATGAAGCCGCCCCGATTCCCCACCGTGTTCGAGTGCCTGGTCAACGGCATTGCTTGCCAGCAGCTCTCGCTCAGCTTGGGCATTCGCCTGCTCGGCCGACTGGCGGAGGTGTACGGGCTCGAGGCGAGCGGCGAAGTGGCAGCGGTTCGCGCCTTCCCCCGTCCCGAGGATTTGGCTGAGCAGAAGCCTGAGGAATTGCGGCCCCTGGGCTTCAGCCACCAGAAGGCTCGCGCCCTGATCGAATTATCCCGCGCCATCATGGAAGGACGTCTGGATCTCGAATCGCTCGCACAGGTGTCCGACGAGTCCGCCCTGGAGCGGCTCTGTCAAATCCGCGGCGTGGGACGCTGGACGGCGGAATACGTCCTGCTGCGAGGCTTGGGACGGCTGCACGTGTTTCCCGGCGATGACGTGGGCGCGCGCAACAACCTGCAACACTGGCTCAATTTGTCGGCCCCTCTCGGCTATGACGGAGTGCGGCAGGCTCTGGCGCGCTGGCAGGCTTACGCGGGCTTGATCTACTTTCACCTGCTGCTCGATCGGCTCGCCCATGCGGGCGCGATCACAGTAGAAGATCCTCCGTGCT
>JBMFUH010000172.1:0-9680 GCA_049966735.1 Isosphaeraceae bacterium | reverse complement strand
ATCGGCTCTCGATCACTGGCTGGTCTGGACGATTCTGGGGACCATTTTAGGCGCCTTCGTCTCGGGCCTGATCGCGGGTCGGGTTCGAACAGAAATTTATCGTGGACCACGTGTCTCGATTGGCTTACGGTTGGCTGCCGCCCTTATCGGCGGCGCCTTCATGGGCTATGGCTCACAATGGGCGCGAGGCTGTACCTCGGGCCAGGCTCTCTCCGGCGGCGCTGTGCTTGCCGTGGGAAGCTGGGCCTTCATGTTCGCGGTGTTTGGTGGCGGTTATGCCCTGGCTTATTCACTACGGCGTCTCTGGAGGTAACGTCATGGCTCCGCTTAATCTCTCCGCTCTGGGTCATATAGGCGGCAATCTTGTCAGCGTGGCATTTGGATTTGGATTTGGATTTCTCCTGGAACGAGCTGGTTTTGGCAATGCCCGCAAGCTCGCTTCGCAGTTCTACCTTGATGATCAGACAGTCTTGAAGGTGATGTTTACCGCCATCGTGGTGGCAATGGTCTTGATCTACTGGACCACGGGGCTAGGTTGGCTTGATTTCGAGCAAGTTTGGGTTAACCCGACTTACCTTTGGTCTGGGATCATTGGCGGTATTCTCCTTGGGGTAGGCTTCATCATCGGCGGCTACTGCCCAGGCACGTCGATCGTGGCCAGCGCGACCTTGAAGATCGACGGCATGGTCTTCTTTCTCGGTTGCTTGCTGGGCATCTTCGCGTTTGGAGCGACCGTGCCTTGGTATGAAGGATTCTGGGAACAGGCCGGGTTCATGGGCCGTTACACGATTCCCGATTGGCTGGGGCTAAGCTATGGAACAGTTGTACTCCTGGTCATCCTTATGGCCCTGGGGATGTTCGCGGGTGCCGAGTGGCTGGAGTCGTTGTTCCGCAAGGGCAGCGAA
Organism: Isosphaeraceae bacterium; assembly: GCA_049966735.1. Classification (GTDB taxonomy): domain Bacteria; phylum Planctomycetota; class Planctomycetia; order Isosphaerales; family Isosphaeraceae; genus Aquisphaera. The sequence continues at coordinate 8,775 of JBMFUH010000172.1, read as the reverse complement.
GCTGCCAAACCAAGCTGGCGCGTGAGGCGTCTAGAACTTTCCGGCGCGGTGGTATTGCTACTTTTGGCAGTCGGGCTGGCACTTTATGCCCAGGTCGTTCCCGATCCCGCTAGACCTCGCCTACTCCATAAGGCCGAGCAGGAGATCGCTAGCCGCCAACGGCATATCGAGCCCGCCGAATTGCTCTCCTTGATGCGGAACAACCAGGTAGTCCTGAAAATGCTCGACGTCCGGAACGAGTCGGATTTCAACCTCTTTCATCTCGTTGATGCCCAGCGAGTTTCCTCCGCGCTGCTTACGGGCGACTGGATCAAAAGTCTCGCCGGCGATTCGATCAAGGTCGTGATGTCTAACGGTGAAAGCCCAGCCAATGAGGTAGCGAAGGAGCTCCTGGCACGTGGCTTGGGCAATGTCTATATCCTAGGCGGTGGGATCAATCACTGGCTCGAAACCTTTGGTCCGGGAACAGCTCCGCGCATTGAGACTGATAATCCTGAACTCCTTTGCTATGCGTTTCCATCAGCTCTGGGTGCTCATTATGCGGCGTCCAATCCCGACCGGTGGGTCGTGCCTGAGCCGCCCTTTACTCCCAAGGTCAAGCTTGAGCGCAAGATCGTGAAAGTAAAGGGGGGCTGCGGGGGATAACGCTGAGAGTCGGAGTCAAAATCACGGTAGTCTCTCAGTCTTGTTCTCGACAGGTTTTCTTGTCGCGGGTACTGTGCAACGCAGGTGCTTATCCGCGCGGACGCCTTAGCTCTTGAACATGGATGTTCTACCATGACCGTACGGCAGGAATCCCTCAAAGTTGCTCCCATACCTTACTCAGACGATCAAGCTGGTTTAGTCAAGCATCTTAATCCGAAGTCGTTAGAACCGAATGCCTTAAGTTTAGACATCTACGGAGATCCCACTTCGGGTATCGAGAACCTGCGCCAAAGTATATTAGACCACGGAGTCCTGGTTCCCCTTGTCGTTACGAGAGGAAGCTGTATAGGGACATGGAAGATCCTTTCCGGTCACCGCCGCTGGTGCTGTGCCCTGGCGCTACGACTTCCCTCTGTCCCATGCGTGGTACGCAGCGCATCCTCCCAAATCGCTCAGCGCCGGCTCATTCTCGAGTACAACCGTCAACGGCAGAAAACCTTTACCCAGCTTATGCGCGAGGCGGATGCACTAGAGCATCTTATCAAGGAGGATGCAAAAGATCGGCGACTAGCAAACCTGCGGTCCCGTGTGGGTAAGCAAGCGCGAAACTCTCAACTCGAACGTCGAAATTCAGACGCTCGAGCCCGCCAACCTCAGGATCATGTTGTTGAGTCCACGCCGATGCGCTGGTCAGGGCGTACGGATGTCATCGTTGCTCGGCAACTGGGTTTAGGTGGGAAGGATCTTTACCGTCAGGCACGCGCGATTTGGGAGAAAGCACAGCACGGTGACGTTCGTGCACAGGCAAGCGTCGCGCTCATTGATACTGGTGCAAAGACAATTCATGCCGCTTACAAAGATCTTCGCCGTCGAATGCAGTTAACCACAAACTTCAAGCCCACACCATATGACGTGTGGACATGCCGACATGACCGGGCCTTCGGTGTTCCACACCCTGGCTCTGTACCTCCTAAGATCGTTGCTCATACACTACATTACTTTTCGCCTCCCGGTGGGTTGGTTGTTGACCCAATGGCAGGTGGCGGCACGGTCATTGATGTCTGTGAAGCAATGGGAAGACGATGCCTCGCTTATGATCTCGACCCTACACGACCTGATGTTCGTTACCATGACGCTTCTCAGCGCTTTCCCGACGAGACATCCAATTGTGACCTGATTTTCTGTGACCCGCCTTATCACACGATGCTGGCGGCAGCCTATGCGCCTCAAAGTATTTCCTCAACCAGCCTCAGTCATTGGATCTCGTTCCTTGGACAACTCGTTCAGAATGCGCTTGTAGCGCTGCGGCCAGGTGGCACACTTGCCCTTTTGTTGGCGCCGCAAACAGAGAAAGATATACCAGTTGGTTATGGATATTTAGATCATACGTTCTTTGGCTATCTTGCGGCAGTCCAGGCCGGTTTCATTCCCGTGCGGCGAATTAGTTGCCCCATGAGCGGAGGATATCTGCCCCAGCAAGTTCAACGGGCAAGAGTGGAAAACCGCCTTCTGGGCCAAGTTCGGGACCTTCTCATCCTACGAAAACCGGAAATGCGCGATTGCATAAACGGCAATTGCACCCCGAATTCGCAATAAACGATCTCCAAACTGATGCTTTTTTCTCTATCATCTACCTAGCCTTATTACCATGGCATGTCCATAGCTTGTTCAAGCGCTCGCCTGTCCTCAGTTGCCGTCTCAGTGGATAGGCTGACCACAGGCTAACTCATAGACCTTGCCGCGAATAAACGGATTAGACAGAGTTGGGTTGTGTCGAACCAGTGGTTCAGGCAACAGGCTGATGGCCTCATTCACCAATCGCTCGACCTCAACTGGACCAAGCTGTTCGAGAACATAGACAATTGCCGCTTCCTCTGCTGCTTGCTGCGCGATGCGCTGATCCTGAGCCTGACGAGAATGTAGGTCATGCAATTGCGTTTCCAGCTCACGCCGGCGAATTTCCAGACGGTTCGCTACTTGTGGAAGCAGATCGTACCCATCCTCAATACCAGCTCGAATATAGCCCGGTCCATTTTGCAGTTTTCCCTGGCTTTGAAGGTAGAGCGCATTAAGTAGTACCTTGGCTACGGCTTCTGGGTCCTTCTGGGCGACGATCCGCCCCGCCAAGTGTGAGGGAATTCCCTGGTTGGTTAAAAGCTCCTGTAAATCAACAGCAACAAGGAGTCGCCCCTCAGCCGTGAGCCGAAACGGTGTTCCAGGTATAGGAATGGATGTTGTGTCTTTGTCTTTCGAAGTTGGTTGTTGATTGGGCCTACCTGCCTGGCCACCGCCGTCCAGAAATTGGACCAGCCCATTTAAAGTTCTTTGACCAGAGGAAGCCGGTGCTTCTAAAGATTCTAGGCCACCTAAAGGGGGTGCTTCTAAAGATTCTGGACTGGTGGCTGGAAGGTCCTTAGACGGGCGCGGAGCGGTTGGACTGTGCTTGTGACGCGCACGGTCGGCAGTCACCGGCTCGCGCAAGATCCGGTAAGCCGTCGAGCGACCTTTTGAACGGCTGGCGGCAAGCAGACCGGCCTGTGTCAACTCTGCGATTGCCGAGATAACTGTTTGTCGGCTCAATCCAGCCTGTCGAGCGATAGTACGAATGCTAGGGTATGCCCAATCAGTTCCAAAGTCAGAGTAGAGACCAATGACCAGATAGACCTTGATTGCAGACCCCCCGAGAGTTTTAAACGCCTCGGAGCGAAGAAGGTCGTGTTCGACTCGGAAAAAATAAGATGCCATTGCCTACAGCTACCTTGCTTTGGCGTCAGTACAAGGAGGCAAAATCAATACGAAGGAGCTAGGAATGAAGAGAGAGATCACAATGCCGAGTATACAAACAACGCCAGAGTGCCTCGAAATTCACGGTGGAAATTCAGCAGAAGGCCCAGGTACGTAATAAGTCTTTATCTTACCCCGTTCATGAGTCGTTGAGACGACCAGACCAAGCTCCTCGAGCCTGGCTAGACTCTCAATGATGGTGGGACAAGAAAGATGTGTCCGCTTTGTGAGTTGGTTAAGACTGATGGTTACACTACAGTCCGGAAGCCCGTTACAAGCCTCAATAATCGCGAGGTATACCTTAATTGCCTCACCGCGGATGCGTGAGAGAAAACCTCGATCAAAAAGTACTGTCTTCACCCAGTCTGCCTGAGCAGTTTCAGGTGTTGTAACGATCATTGTCTCTGACTCCTGAACCTGCTTCCGCACAAGCCGCAGTTAGAGCGAGGCTTGTGTTCAAGACCCACTTGTACAGCGTCTATGATGCTCCTATTATACCATAGGAGAGCGGTCAAATAGCTAAAGGCTTTTCGCATCGGGATACCGCTGCAAAAGGCCGCTTGGAGCGTGTTGGTTCAGCGTGAATGGGAAAAACTGACTTGCTCGCGAAGCTAGCCAATGGTTTCAAAACCTGTGAACGGATTTATCGCTTTCGGGCCAATCCCGGGATGCCGAGGGGCGGCATCGTGCCGCCCACCCCGGTCTTGGCACCTGGGTCGGCGCTCAGGTCGCGTCCCCGCGTTGCCTTGTCCTCCGCCCAGCCCCCTGCGGTCTACTCTCGATCTCGGCCTTCAGACAATTCACGACCGGGACGCTGCCGCGTTTTCCTTCCGCGGGGATCGGCGGGCGGCATGGCCGCGACGTCCTCCTGATCCGGGAGGCGGATGGTTCCTGGGGACCGGCCGTGTTCCACACGTTGTCGGGGGCAAGCGCCGGCATTCAGGTCGGAATCGATAGGCCTGATCTGGTACTGATCTTCCGGACACGGAGCAACTTGGAGCGTTTGAAGCAAAGGAAACTCACACTGGGGCTGGACAACATGCTGGCTGTCGGTCCGTTTGGGGTCGACCACGTTTTCGCCACCGATGCCGGTTTGAAAACATGCGTCCTCTCTCGCGGATCAGCGAGCAGAGGATTGTTTGCCGGCTGGTCCGTGGAAGGGAATCGATTACGGATCGACGCCGCCTCCACGGCCGCCTATGAACAATACGAACAGAACGTCTTGCAGAACAGCGGCCCGATGGGCACGGCAACACCCTCGCCGTCGTTACAACTGCAAATGAGACTCGCGACTCTATCGGCCGCCTCGCCGACGCCTCAAGTCATGGTGCCCTGACGCTAACGACGTCCGATCTCTCCACAGCTCTTTCCGCCGTGGCGAGAAACTGGGAGGGACACTGGCAGCTTTGGGATGTTTCAGACGGGGGCTGTCCATCATGGGACAATCGGGCGACACGACGGGCAACCTCCCATCTTTCCCAAAGCCCGGGAAGATTTACCAGCGTCCGCATTCCAGTCCCGCCTTCCCCCTTGCACGCATGGCGAGGACGATGCCCGCGACGGTCAGGCGGAAGCCGAACCAATGGCGGATTCCCGGAGCAGGGCCATTCCTTGGTCTGTCAGGCGATATTTCGCCTGTGCTTCGCCGGGAGTGGTCATCACCAGACCATCGCTCTCAAGTTGATCGAGAATCTCCTTTGCTCTTTTGGTAGGCGGCTCATCGGTGAACCAACCAGGTGGGAATGCTCGTTCAAACTGATACCAGCCCCACTCTCCCTCGTGATCGCCGATCAGCCGGAGAAACGTCAGCCTTGCGTTCTGGCTCGCCATTCTTGATCTCCTTTTTGCCGTTCTGCTTCGTCATCGTGGGAGGAAAGGCCATGCGTCAGGATGGAACAGGTTCCGATTCCTATTCGCGTCCAGTTCTCTCAATCCGTAGTCTTCCAGGGTGGCCGTATGTGCGTTGTTCCAGAGGTCATAATCGTCCCCAGCTCCCGTCGGGAACCCTTGTCGGCGGTATCTAACGAACTCCCGCAGCTCATGAGAGTAGTGATTCAGGTCGTACTGCGTCGGCTCGATCTCGCCTCTCGCAATGCGACGCAGACGATCGACCATGACCTGATTTGCGTCGTCATTGCCGAACCGGCCGATGTGTCGTTCCAGGGCATCGATGCCACGGTCAGTCACCTTGATTCGCCCCGTCGATAGCTGGCGAACCGGACCACCAGCCTGCGTTGAGTCGAACTCACGCCCCGTCATTGGTCCCCTCGCTCCAAGCGGTCTGTTTGGAGCAACAGCTTCCCCAATCCCTTTCTCCGTATACTCGACGGCCTCGGCATTCTTTTCAAGCTTTGCCGCATCCAAAACCACAACCACCGTCTCAGTACCCGCTCTCAGCCCTTGTGCCCCTTCGAGCACATACCGGGGGGACACTGGCACATACCGGGGGGACACTGGTCGATTCCGAGGAGGGGCACATACCGGGGGGACACTGGTCGATTCCGAGGAGGGATGGGCAAAAAAGGCGGATTCGAAGTGCGCGAAGGCTGACGCTTCCGTTCAGGTCTGCCGCCGATAATGCCGCTCGAGATGTCCCCTGGCCAGGCGTTCGACCCAGGGCATGCGACCGCTCTGCGCCAGGGCGCAGGCGGAATCGAGGAAATCGCGGGCGTGCCGGTGGTGGCCGTTGTCGAGCAGGGTCTCGGCGGCGTCGAGCGCGACCTGCGGCGCGGCCGGGGCCGAGGCGACGAGCGTCTGATAAATCTGGGCGGCCTCATCCGGCCGGCCGATGCGCGAGAGGATCTCGGCCCGCCAGGTGTCGAAGGTGCGCCGGGTTGTTTCCGGGCTCAACGATCGGGCTTCTTCCAGCCAGCTCAGGGCCTCGCTGGGATTGCCGCGCTGGGTGGCCACTCGCACGAGGGGGGCGAAGACCGCGGCCAGGTCCAGCCGGGGAAACGCTTCGGGCTTGCGGCGGGCAACCTCGGCGGCGAACCGGCTGGTGAGGACGTCCTCGCGGAGCCCGGCGGCGGACTTGAACGCCTCGGCGAGCCGGACGTCGTCGAGCTCGTCCACCTCCAGACTTTCCAGCTCGGCCAGCGGGGCGCAGGAGAGATCCTGAGGATCGATGGAGTCGGCAACGACCAGATCCAGGCCCAGCCGGCGGCGAAGGCGATCGAACGGATAGCCCTGGTACATCGCCACCGCGCTGCCGCGGCTGCCGAGCTGCTCGCGGAGCCGGATGATCCCCTCGAGCTTGGCCCGGGCGATGGCGTCGCCCCGGCGGGCGTCGTGCGAGGCGGCCAGGGGCGTCAGGCCGTCGAGTCCCTGCCGCGGCCGGTGAATCCACTGGTTCTCGTAGTAGTTCTCGACCGTTTCTCGGGCCAGTCGGTGGGCGAGGTCGCGATCCAGCCCCTCGGGCATGCGCGTGGTCCAGACGTCCGCATCCAGGAAGGGAAGCGGCAACGGAGCGGCGACGCGGGCCTCGGGCTGGACATCGTCTCCCAGGAACCGCCGCAGCTTTTCTTCCGCCTCTTCGAGGGTCTCGACCCGGGGACTGGAGAGGCGAAGCGTTCCGGCCGTGATGTAGACCGTGGCCAGCACGCGGGGAAGGTCTGCCTCGCCAGCCACGTCCTCGGCTGCCGGAAAGGGCCGGTCGAGCCATTCCATGACGACCAGATCGGCCGGATGGTCGTCTGGTCTCGTCGGATCGCGCGGGGCCGGAATACGGCGGATCTCGGCAAAGGCATCCTCGAGACGGGAGGTGTCGTCGTCGTTCCAGGCGAAGTTGCAGGCGAAGCGCAGATCGTCGGAGAGGCTCTCGGCGCCTCCTCCTTGGCGGAGCACCTCGGCAAGCGTCCAGGCTTCCGCGGCCTTCTGGGCGTCGCTGTCGGCTTCCAGCCTTGCCACCTGGTTCAGGCACTCGACGGCCTCGTGATCGCGCCCCGCCCAGGCCAGGCAAAGGCCGCGATTGAACCAGGCGTCGGCGTCGTCCGGCTCGATCTCGATCAGGCGGCCGAACGCTTCGGCCGCGTCGTCGATCTCCGCCGTCGAGCCTTTGCCCAGGACCTCATCCCAGCGCTGGCGCTGCGGTTCGCTTGCCGGCTTGCGGAAACGGTAGACCTTGCGGGCGGACGCGGGCAAGTCGTGCGCCTCCTCGAGCGTCTGGAGCGCCTGACGGGCCGCGGCGGATCCGGGATTGAGCCGCAAGGCGCGTTGCCAGGTTCCCCAGGCCGCCAGCGGACGCTGCGACATGAGGTGGTTCCAGCCCTCGTGGATCAAGGCCAGCAAGGCGTCGTGTGCAATCGTCGCAGCCATGAGCCGTCTTCCCCGCGCTTGAGTGAAGTTGCCGACCCGTTTCAATCCGCCTAGCCGGTGACGATGATTTTTGGTTTCTCCGGTCCACCGGAGGGCCCCGCGTCGGACCCTGGTGTCCAGACGATCGAGCCCTTGGTGTCCGAGCTCGGCGTCCAGATCTCCCCCTTGGTCGCGGAGACGCCCAGAACGCCGGAGGCGGTGGTCACCTGGGGACCGTAGAGGCTCAAGAGCTGTTGCAGGGTGCGGGCGTCGAGCGCGACCTCCCCGGGCCGATCAGGAGGAGAGACGATCTTGACCAGCCCCATCTCGAGCAGCCGGGTGGTGATCACCGGGCTGGCATCCTCGTTGCCCTGATAGCGTTCTAAAATCACGGCCAGCTCGGGCACCCAGTCTTCGGGCCGGTCAAACTGGGCCTTGATCTGGAGTTCCATCAGATCCCAGTGGCAAGCCAGGTCCGCCCGGCGGCTGGGCGCGTCGACCGCCCGCCCCTGGCGAATCCATGCGAGCGCGGCGTTGCGATTGTGATTTTGCAGCTCCGAGAGGGCCAGGTCCGCGTAGACCAGGAGGGCCTGGACCTTGCCGCTGGCGATCAGCCCCTCGCGGTCCGCGATCTGACGCGCGGCCCGGGACGGCAGATCGATCAGGCCGAACTCGTTGGCCCGGAGATAGAGCTTCACCAGCCGGTCATTATCCAGCCGGTCGAGTGGAACGAGGTTCAGCCGGCAGATGGGCAGCTCGTCGATGTTCACCGTCTCGGGGTCGATGGCCGGCTCAGGGGGAATTCCCAGCCGGGCGCGGAGCGACGCCCAGTCAACCTGGTCCAGGCCCACTTCGCTCGAAGGCTCGAGCAGGAGCACGGCGCCGCGGAGAATGGCCTCGTTGTTGCCCGCTTGGGCAAGCTGCAAGGGACTGCGGTTGCCGAAATGGGGATGCGGCGTCTGGGGCCAGACCTCGCTGGTGACATGGGCCGCCTGATCTCGCGCCAGCCGCTCCTTGTCCTCGTCGGGCAAACGCGGCGGCAGATACCAGTGC
>JBMFUH010000171.1:0-9708 GCA_049966735.1 Isosphaeraceae bacterium | reverse complement strand
CCGGTTGACCGGCAGGCTGCCGGAATTCTGGGACCCCCTGACGGGAGAGATCCGCACGGCCTCGTCGTTCCGCCAGGACAACGGCCGGACCATTCTTCCCCTCGAGCTTCCGGAGAGCGGATCGCTCTTTGTCGTGTTCCGCCAGCCAACGGAGCAGCTCGTCGCGCGCGGCCGCAACACACTCGACCTCGAGCGACGGGCGGAACTGGCCGGGCCCTGGACCGTGAACTTCGATCCGCGCTGGGCAGGACCGGAATCGGTGGTGTTCCCGGCACTCGTCGACTGGACCAGCCGGCCCGAGCCGGGAATCAAGTATTATTCGGGATCGGCGGTTTACACGCGAGAGTTCGAGCTGCCCGCGGCCGACGGCAAACCGAGCCGCCGCCTCTTCCTCGACCTGGGCCGGCTCAGGTCGATGGCGCAGGTGACTTTAAATGGTAAAAATGTGGGAATTCGCTGGACGTTTCCGTTCCGGGTGGAGATCACAAGCGCCATCAAGCCTGGCACGAACAGGCTCGAGGTTCGCGTGGTCAACCGCTGGCCCAACCGGATGATCGGCGACCAGTTCCTGCCGCCCGACCAGCGCTTCACCTGGAGCACGTGGAACCCGTTCCAGCAGGACTCTCCCCTGGTCGAGTCCGGCCTGCTGGGCCCGGTCACGGTCTGGAGCGAGAAGGCGAGCGCGGCTGCAAGCAGCAAATGATTAAGGTTGAATCGGTATCTCGCGAGGAATGGGCTCTCTGTCGCGCAAGCGGAGCGCGGCCTCGCCCACGAGCCGCAGGTACCAGTCGCTGGGCAAGCCGTCAAAGCCGACGAAGTGTCCCTGGGTGGGGGGAGAGCTGGTCACCTTGAAGATGGCCGTCCCCTCGTCCACCTCGTCGAACATGGCCACATACACGGTGTCCACGCCCAGCCTGGAGAGGTCGTGAAATTGCTCCCAGAGGAACCGGCCCCCGCGCCGGGCGATCAAGCTGGTCCCCGGCGCCAGGCGCTGGAGGTTGTCCCAGCTAAAGCCGGGATACACCACCGGAACCCAGAGCATCCCCGCCCGCTCGCACTCGCGCCGATCATCGGCCCAGTATGATGTGGACGCATGCTTCACTTTCGATGCATCGAGCACGTAATTGCCGATGTTCCAGGGGCAGTACGCGCCGAACCGGCGCACGAACTTCCGCCACTCCGGGTCGGGATTGCGCCGCCAGTTCCAGTCTCCGCCACCGACCAGGAAGGCGGAGTATCGGCCCGGCGCGGCGCAGAAGTCGATGAGGCGGTTGGCCAGCTCGGCGGTCATCCGGTTGTGCCGGTTCTTGTAGTAGAAGCCCCAGATCTGCACGACCGGCTTGCCGCCTTGATGCAGGTAACGCGGGTCGTCGACGACGTGTTCATCAACCATCTTCTTCCAGTCGGATGTGAGCACATCGAAGATCTTTTCCGTCGGCATGTCGGCGATGTCATAAGAAAGCGCCCAGGCTCGGCCGGTCCGCCGGGCCGCGGCGCGGACGTGGCCCAGCACGCGCATCCGCGAGGGATACCGGTTCGGTTGCGGGCCGCCGGGCAGGTCGACCAGGAAATGTTGCAGCCAGGCGCCGTCAATACCGTAGTCGCGCATCCACTCGAAATGGCGGAGGACGGTCCGGGCATGATCGGCGCTGAACAGCTCGGCCTGACGACCATCCGGGTAGGTGAACCCCGGCGCGGGGAAGCGTTCCGCCGCGGAGTACTCGGACATGTCGGGCCACATCTCGAAGGTGAGCAGCTCGGGCGCGATCCGTCGCGCGTCGCGGCTCCAGTGAATCCAGCCCATTCCCGCGGCATCGCCCGGACAGCGAAACCAGCCCTGGTAACCGCACATCACCTTGCCGCGCACGGTCGTGGCGTCCACGGCGACGTTGCGGAGCTTCGGTGCAATCGGCCCTGACGACTGTGCGGGGAGTGAATTCGATCCGGATAACAAGACAACGATGAGACTGATTGTGTTATGTAGTTTCATTGAAGTAACCTCGTTCGGACATCTCCTGCTTAACGTTGTTATCATCGACCGTAGTGTGCTAAAATAGATAATTTGCGGCACCTTACTCGTGCGAGGAGACGCAAACGATGCCGAATACTGAGACGATCGCGGACACGGACGCGATTCGCGACGAGTGGCTCAACCGATTGAATCAGTTGGTCGGCGATATCGAGGGATGGGCCAAGTCGCTTGACTGGAGTACCAGGCGCGTCGACAAGCCCTTGAAGGATTCGACCATCGGGCGCTATAAGGCTCCCGGTCTGCTCATGCAGAAAGAGTTCACGCGGATCCTCGTCGACCCGATCAGCCGATCCACTTCTGGATCGGAGGGTCTGGTTGACGTCTATTTGATGCCCGCGCTCGACGATATCGCCAGTTTATACTTTTATGACGGACAGTGGAACGTCCATTATCGAGTCCCGAACAATCAGGCAGCGACAACCATTCGTGAGGAGGAGGCCAAGCCCCTGACGAGAGAAACGCTCGCCGAGGTCCTCGACATGATGGTCGAACATGGCGCTTGAGACGCTCGACTTGATCCGCGGGCTTAAAGCGGTTGAGCATGAATACCGGGTCGCGCTCATCGCGACGCGCCGACTCGCCGACCAAACAAGTCGCGATCCGACCATCCTGGATCGAGACATGAGGGCCCGCGGGATCTTAGCAATCTCAACGGCACGTATGCCATCCGGCTATTCGCGGAATTCGAGACGGGACTTCGGAGATTCTGGGTAACCAACAGGATCGAGCCGGAACCCTTCAGCGTGGCGGAAATCATCGATAGGATCGCCGCGCGGCATGGAATTGGTCACGATGAGCGCACGGACGCCCATCGGTGCCGCAGCTATCGCAATCGTCAAATCCATGACAAGGATGAAGAAGGTGAGACGATCGATGTGGGCGACTGTCGGAGTTTCTTGTGCACCTTCGTGGGGAAGATGCCGCTCACCTGGGTACGGGCGACTCCATGAGGTCAATTCCCCGTGGTTTTCGTAGCGAGGCGGTTCGCGATATAATCCTGGAACAATTGTAAAGCAAGACACCTCCACCGGCATGACGTCGGAAGTCTTCGATGATGCGAGCCAAACCGATGGGTCCGATGAGTTCCAGGCGATGGTTGACGGCGCCCCTGCCGTGCTGGATTCCGATTCTGCTTTTCCTGGGCACCTCTGTCCTGGCTGGTAGCCCGGCGGCGGCGAAGAAGGTCGACTTCAATTATCAGATTCGCCCCATCCTCTCCGATAAGTGCTTCAACTGCCACGGGCCGGACGCGGGCAAGCGCAAGGCCGGGCTAAGACTGGACACAAAGGCAGGCGCCTTCGCGAAGCTGAAGTCGGACGGACACGCGATCGTGCCGGGGAACCTTGACGAGAGCGAGCTCGTCTACCGGATCACTGCCGACGACGAGACCGACAGGATGCCGCCGATGTCGCTGGGACGATCGCTGAGCGCCCGGGAGATCGAGCTGCTCAAGCAGTGGATTGCCCAGGGGGCCGAGTGGAAGGACCACTGGGCGTTCATCGCTCCCGCCGAGATTCAGCCGCCGGAAGTCAAGCATGCGGCCTGGCCTCGCGGCGCGATCGACCGCTTCGTCCTGGCTCGGCTCGAGGCCGAAGGGCTCTCGCCTTCGCCCGAGGCGAGCAAGGAACGCCTGATCCGCCGCCTGACCTTCGACCTGACCGGCCTGCCCCCCACGCTCGAGGAGATCGACCGCTTCCAGGCCGATCACCGTCCCGAGGCCTACGAGCGCCTGGTCGACCGGCTCCTGGCCTCGCCCCGGTTCGGCGAGCGCATGACCGTTGACTGGCTGGACGTGGCGCGCTATGCCGACACCTACGGCTATCAGGCCGACGTCTACCGCGCCATGTGGCCCTGGCGCGACTGGGTCATCAAGGCCTTCAATACCAACCTCCCGTTCGACCAGTTCATCACCTGGCAGCTCGCCGGCGACCTCTTGCCCAACCCAACACGTGAACAGATCCTTGCCACGGCCTTCAATCGCAACCATCGCCAGACCAACGAAGGCGGGTCGATCGAGGAGGAATGGCGCACCGAGTACGTCGCCGACCGGACCATCACCTTCGGAGCCGCGTTCCTGGGACTGACCCTCCAGTGCTCCCGCTGCCACAATCACAAGTACGACCCCATCACCCAGAAGGACTTCTACTCGCTCTTTAGCTTCTTCAATAGCATCGACGAATCCGGCCTGTACTCGCACTTCACGGATGCCGTCCCCACGCCCACCATGCTTCTGTGCAGCGACGAGAAACTCCAGGAGATCGCGGCGGCCGAGCAGCGGATCAAGGCGGCCGAGGCGAATCTCAAACGGCTGGGGCCCGCGCGATCGCGGATGTTCGAGGCCTGGCTGCGCGGGGTCGACCGCGAATCGCGCGCCGCGCCGATCTTGAGCGGACAGATCGGCGATTTCCCGCTCGAGGCGATCAAGAACTCGAAAGTTGAGAACCGCGCCGACCCCGCGCGACCGGGCAAGACATTTGAAGGGCCAGAGGTTGTCGCCGGCCGGGTGGGCCAGGCGCTCAAGCTCAGCGGTGAGAACAACATCACCTTACCGATGGGAAATTTTGATCGGTTCCAGCCGTTCTCGATCGGACTCTGGATCAAGACCCTCGACAAGAAAGAGCGGGCAGTGATCCTCCACCGCTCGCGGGCCTGGACCGACGCTGGCAGCCGGGGCTACGAGATCCTCATCGAGGACGGCAACCTGTGCGCCGACCTGGTCCACTTCTGGCCCGGTAACGCGATCGGCATCAGGACTCTTGATGCGGTTCCGATCGATCGCTGGGTCCATGTCACGATGACCTACGACGGCTCCAGCCGGGCCAGCGGTCTGAAGCTGTACCTCGACGGCCGGCCGGCTCGTTGCGAGGTCGTCCGGGACAAGCTGACCAAGAACATCACCGGCGGAGGGGGCGACGAGCTGACCGTCGGCCAGCGGTTTCGTGATCGCGGTTTCAAGAATGGATTGGTTGATGAATTGGCGGTTTTCGACCGCGAGCTGACGCCGCTGGAAGCCGCCCAGCTTTGCGACGGGACCGCGCTTTGCAAGGCGCTGGCGCACGATCCGGACACGCTCAGTCCCGACCTGCGAGAGGACCTCTTTGCCTATTACCTGGCCAACTTCGACGCCGAGTGCCAGAGCCGGCTCGCGGAGTTGACGGACCTGCGCAAGAAGCGTAGCGCCCTGATCGACCCGGTCCCCGAGATCATGGTCATGAAGGAACTGCCGCGGCCCCGGCCCACGTTCGTCCTCCGGCGCGGGGCGTACGACGCACCGACCGAACCGGTCACGCGGAACACGCCCGCGGCTCTTCTGCCTTTCTCGCCCGCCTGGTCGCGCAACCGCCTGGGTCTGGCCCGCTGGGTGACCGACCCGAAGCAGCCGCTGACCGCTCGGGTGATCGTCAACCGCTACTGGCAGTCGCTCTTTGGCCGGGGAATCGTGGCCACTCCCGAGGATTTCGGCAGCCAGGGGCAACTGCCGTCGCATCCCGAGTTGCTCGACTGGCTGGCACGAACCTTCATCGACTCGGGCTGGAACGTGAAGGGGCTGTGGCGGCAGATCGTGACGTCGGCCACGTACCGCCAGGCATCCGAGGGCACTCCCGAACTGCTGGCGCACGATCCGGACAACATCCTGCTCGGCCGCGGTCCGCGGTTCCGACTGCCGGCCGAGATGATTCGCGACCATGCCTTGGCCGCCAGCGGCCTGCTCGTCAGCAAGCTGGGAGGGCCGCCCGTCAAACCGTATCAGCCGGCTGGGCTCTGGAAGGAGAAAGCGAATATCGAGTACACGCGGGACGTCGGCGAGGGCTCGCACCGGCGCGGTCTGTACACGTTCTGGAAGCGGACGTCGCCCCCGCCGGCGATGCTCACTTTCGACGCCACCACCCGGGAAGTCTGCGAGGTCAAGCGCTCACCCACGGCCACGCCGTTACAGGCGCTCGTCTTGCTGAACGATCCCCAGTACGTCGAGGCCGCGCGCGCCCTGGCCCAACGCGCTGCGTGTGAAGGGGGATCGAGCCTGCCCGATTGCGCAGAGTTCCTCTTCCGATCGCTCTGCGGGCGCAAGCCTAGCGACCGGGAGCTGCAGATCCTCCAAAACCTTTACAAGGAGCAGTACGACGAGTTTCGGTCGGGCCGGTCCGACGCGGCCAAGCTCCTGGCCATCGGCGACGCCCCTCGCGACGCCAGCATTGATCCGGCCGAATGTGCCGCGCTGACCGTGCTCACCCAGGCGATCATGAACCACGACGAGTCCGTTATGAAGCGATGACATAATGATCATTTGTCATTGGTCATTTGCCATCCGCCATTCGACATCTGTCATCTGCCATCTGGCATCCCGAGTCAATTCCCATGAGCCATCCCGCACGCTTCCTCGACCATCCTGCCTTGCGGATCAACCGCCGCCATTTCTTCGCGCGAACAAGCGTGGGGCTGGGATCCGCGGCCCTGGCGAGCCTGCTGGCTGAGACTTCCGCGGAGGGCAACGAGGCGGGCGCGGACGTCCGGCGGCCCGACGCCGGGAAGGTCGACCCGGCGTATCGCGGCGTCCTGGCCGCTCCTCATCATCCGCCCAAAGCGAAGCGGGTGATTTACCTGTTCATGAGTGGAGGTCCATCGCAGCTCGATCTTTTCGACTACAAGCCGGTCCTGAACCGGTTAAACGGCAAGGACCTTCCGGAGTCGGTCCGGATGGGGCAGCGGTTGACGGGTATGTCGGCCAACCAGGCGACGTTGCCGCTGGCCGGCTCGATCTTCCAGTTCGCCCGCCGCGGCAAGTCGGGCGCCTGGGTGAGCGATCTCCTGCCGCACACGGCTCGCACGGTCGATGATATATGCTTTATTCGATCGGTCTACACCGAGGCGATCAATCACGACCCGGCGATCACGTTTTTCCAGACCGGTTCGCAGATCGCGGGGCGCCCCTCGATGGGCGCCTGGCTGAGCTACGGACTGGGTTCGGCCAATCAGAACCTACCGACGTTCTGCGTCTTGATCAGCCAGCGTCCGGTGGACCAGCCGCTTTATTCGCGGCTCTGGGGCAACGGCTTCCTCCCCTCGGTGCATCAAGGGGTCCAGTTCCGGGCCGGGGCCGAACCGGTGCTCTACCTCGACAACCCCGCCGGCGTCTCCGACTCCAGCCGTCGCAAGATGCTCGACCGGCTACGCGAGTTGCACCAGACGGAGTATGAAGCCACGCTCGACCCGGCAATCAACGCCCGGATCGCCCAGTACGAGATGGCCTACCGAATGCAGACCTCGGTTCCCGAAGTGACGAACATCGCGTCCGAACCCGATCATATCTTTGATCTTTACGGGCCCGACGCGCGGAAGCCGGGAACCTTCGCGGCCAACTGCCTGCTGGCGCGGCGGCTGGCCGAGCGCGGGGTCCGGTTCATCCAGCTTTATCATCCGGGGTGGGACCATCACGGAGGCCTGCCGGCGGGCATCCGGGTCCTCTCTCGCGAGACCGACCAGGCGTGCGCGGCCTTGATCCAGGACCTCAAGCAGCGGGGAATGCTCGACGACACCCTGGTCCTCTGGGGCGGCGAGTTCGGACGCACCAACTACAGCCAGGGAAAACTGACGCCCGCCGACTACGGCCGCGACCACCACCCGCGGTGCTTCACCGTCTGGGCCGCGGGAGGAGGAATGAAACCGGGCCTGACCTTCGGCCAGACCGATGATTTCGGCTACAACATCGTTGCCGATCCGGTGCATGTTCATGATTTTCATGCGACTGTGCTCTGGCTTCTGGGCATCGACCACGAGCGGCTGACGTTCAAGCACCAGGGGCGCTATTACCGGCTGACCGACGTCGCCGGCAAGGTTGTCCGGCCGATCATGGCCTGAGACGGCAGGATCAAACCATCGAGCGATTGGAGGGGGAGAGCCATCCTCGCGACCGCGTCTCGTCTTTTGGAGACGCCATCAATGCGCGGTGCCTGGAGTGCCCTCGCGCAGGGCCTTTTCCCCCTGGTTGTGAAGCCGGCGGAGCGCCTCGGCCGCCCCCTCAGGTGCTCCATAGATCGATGAGCCGGCGACCAGAACGCGAGCCCCGGCCGCCACGACGAGTGGCGCGGTTTCGTGATCGATGCCGCCGTCAACTTCCAGCTCACAACGAGGATTGACGGCGGCGATCATCCGCCGGACCGTGCCGATCTTGGCCAACGTGCTCGAGAGAAACGATTGTCCCCCGAAGCCGGGATTGACGGTCATGACCAGAACGAGGTCGAGATCGGGCAAGATCTCTTCCAGCATGACGGCCGGAGTGGCCGGGTTGATCGCCACGCCAGCGCGCCGGTCCAGCCCCTTGATCCGCTGCACGGTCCGATTCAGGTGGTTCGTGCCCTCCTGGTGGACGATCAGTGTATCCGCCCCGGCTTCGGCAAACGCATCGAGGAACTGGTCCGGGTGCTCGATCATGAGGTGAACCTCCAGAGGCACCTCCGCCAGCGGCTTCAACCACTTGACGATGATCGGTCCGAACGTGAGGTTGGGGACGAAATGACCATCCATCACATCAACATGAATCCGGTCGGCCCCCGCGCGCTGGACCTCGACCACCTGCTCACCCAGACGCGACGCATCGGCGGAGAGAATCGACGGCGCGATCTGGAGCGCCGTTTCACCGGGGCGAAAAATCATCGGGAATTGTCCTTTGCTGGCTGCAAGCCACCGCTGAAGAGACCTTCGCGACAAGCAAGGTCCGGTCATCGTGCGCGGGGGCCCCGTTTGTGAACCGGTCGAGGGCCCTCAAGATCTCGTCGCGAATCCCTGCGGCGTCGAGTTCGCAACGCGTCATGATCTTGTTGAGCCGGTCCACCCCAAATTGCTGGTTGCGGGAGTCCATGGCTTCCGTGACGCCGTCGGTGTACAGCACCAGCGTGTCTCCCGGACGAAGCGTCACCGTCGCCTGAGCATACGTGACTTCTTCAAAGAGCCCCAGGGGCGGGCCGCCCACCTCCTCGAGTGTTTCAACGTGACCTTGGGAGCATCGCTTGAGCAGTGGAGGATTGTGCCCGGCACAGCTATAGGTAAACTGGCGCAGGGCGGAGTCGTAGATGCCGTAAAAGGCCGTGACGAAGACCTCGTTGTCGACCGTGTACCACGCGGAAAGCCGCCGGTTCACGTGCTCCAGCAGTACCGACGGAGGTTCGGGATGCCCGGGATGGCCATGCGCCAGGCTGTGCAGGATGGCCATCATCACTGCCGCCGGCGTACCGTGGCCGCTGACATCGGCGATCAAGACGCCCCAGCGCCCCTCGGGAAGCTCGAAGAAGTCGTAGTAGTCGCCACCCGCCCACTGCGAAGTCTGATAATGCGCGGCAAGTTCCAGGCCCGGAATTGACGGCAGGCTCCTGGGCAAGAGCGATCGCTGGATGTCGGCCACGACCTTGAGCTCGCGCTCGACGATCTCGTAGGCTTGCTTCAACTCTTCGCTCAGCACGAGGTTTTGAGTTGCCCGGCCGAACAGGCTACTGATCCAGAATCGCTCGGGGAATTGCTCGGCGTCGTAGGCGGCCGGCCGCGAGCACATGGTGACGACCATGTTCAGCCCGACGCCCCGATCGTAATGGGGCATCGCCATCAGCGACCGTTGGCCGTCCAGGTAGTCGAAGGCAGGATCGTCCGGCTTGATCAGCGGCGCGATGTCATCGATGATCCTCGGA
>JBMFUH010000170.1:0-9711 GCA_049966735.1 Isosphaeraceae bacterium | reverse complement strand
CCGCCATAGCCATAACCGCCATAGCCGCCATAGTCCACGGACGTCGTGTAGTACGGATAGCCATAACCGCCGTAATACGGATAATCGAGATAGCCGTAATATCCACCCAGAGTGCCGTAGTTGGCGTAACCGTAAAACCGGCCGTCATCGTCGTAATAGACGCCGGGATAGCCGTCGTAGTACGTGTTGGGACGCCCGAAGGCTCCGTAGAGTTGCCCGTACATCTCGGGTGAGACTTGGGTGTAGGGCTGGTAGGTCAGATTACCGCTCTGCTGGGCCGACTTGTCGGCCTCCGCGGGTGCGAACAGCGTGCCGCGATCTTCCAGCGTCCGGTCCCAGTAGCCGTCCTGAAAGACCCAGCCTTCCGGCTGGCGAATCCACTGCGCCGGCACCCACGACCACCCGGGCCGGACCTTGGTCCAGAACCCTTTCTTCCAGACCACGCCGTCGCCGTCGGGGTAATACTGGCCCGGAATGTAAAAGCAATCGGCCGCCGGCGGTTCGCCCGCCTCGTCATCGGGCCGTTCCTGGGGCGGGCCGTTCTTGCGATAGTCCAGCCGGTCGGTCTTGCGATCGGTCCAAAAGCCCGGAACGCGATACCAGCCTTCCTGGTCGCGCCTCCAGTAACCGTTGACCCAGAATCGGCCCGGAGGCGCGACCCGCCAGGTTCCCGTCACCCAGACGAAGTCCTTCTTGCCCGCGTCCCATTCCCAGTAGCCCTCGATCCACTGGGCGCTCGTGCTGGGTGGGTCCACGGCCGGTCGCTCGCTGACCGGCTGGGGCGGAGCTTGGGGGACATGGACAGGTTCGAGATCCTTGCGGGGAGAAAGAAACGCCTCGTGCAGCGGCCCTTCATTCAGCGGCCTGATCGTCTGGCCGCCTGCCTGAGCCAGTCTGGCCGCCCCCTGGTCCCGGTCGCCCGTGGTCAAACCGGGCTCAGGTGGCGTGGGCACCTCGTGACCGCTTCCGGCCAGAGGTTGGGCCGTGGTTGTCCCCTGAAGAGGACCGGCGGGGTCCTGCGGTGGTCCGGCAAGGAGCGGTTGGCCACCCAGCATTACCAGCAAACCCACTCCCAGCAAGCATCCTCGGTTCATGACTGAGACTCCGCCGCGGCGGCATTGAAGTGATCACGGAGCAAGCACGTGTCTGTTCAAAGATGCCGGATCGGGACGAGGATCGTTCCGGCATTCCTCGATCCTGGACCCGGGGTCTTTCCTCAATATTCATTGTATCCGGAACACGCCCCTTTGATTCCAAACTTCCGGCCGGGGATCCAGAATTCCGTCGGGAATTGCAGCGGGCGAAAACAGACAAGAAACCCACTTGCCTCTTCTTCTCGCGTCGGATTGAGCACGATCGGCCCGTCAGGAATCGCCCCCCCGGATCTGGCCGGAATCCACCGCCCGCCTCACGACCGGCATGGCTGGTGCAATCAGTCGCCAGTGTGCCTTCGAGGCTTCTGAAAAAAGGTTCAGACATTGCTTGGATGTTCGTCGCGACGACCATGAAAGCTTGAGATAACGCCAACGGCGCTGTAGAGTTAAGTGTAGGCGAGTCAAGGTGAGTGCGTGAGTGCGGTTTGCGTTGAGCCATCCATGAAGGCTGAGCTGGTTCCCGAGAATGGTGATCCGCCGATCCCGATTACCCGAGATGTGGTCGTCGTGGGCAGGCGCGCGTATTGCGATATCGTGATCGACCACCCCAGCCTGTCGAAGCGGCATTGCATCCTGGTCAAGACCGACGGCCTGCTGGTGATTCGCGACCTGATCAGCACCAACGGCACCAAGGTCAAGGGGCAGAAGATCCGCTGGGCGGCCTTGCTGCCGGACGATCGGATCGCCGTGGGTTCGTACAAGCTCCGGGTCTACTACGGGCCCGATGACGTACCGGGGCCTTCTGAACTGTACAGGGGCCGGGGAAAGCGGGCCAGCTCCGCGTCTCGTCCGGCGGAGGTCCGTCCGCCACAGCCGGTGCCGCCCGCCCAGCCGGTACGGGGCGCCCTCAGAACCGAGAGCTTTCCCGAACCTTCACCGGTTGAAATCCCGGTGGGTTCCTCGGAACACGAGATCTCGGAGCACGACCTCATCGATCCACCTGCCGGCAAGAAGCGCGATCCCGCGCCGCTCTTGCCGATTGTACTCGATGATTCCGACGAGATCATCGACCTCGAGTGAGACAGGGGAGCTTTTCAAACCGGGCTGAGCGCCCACGCATCGGCGAGGGTTGGTTCGACCAGGAGCAACCGGTTTCCCCCCTCGGAGCGGGCCTGACCGATCGCGCGTTCCGCCGCGTCCAGAAGCTGTCCCATACTGGCTGGCCGGCACTCGGCGGTCGTGGCCACCACGGCGAGGCACGCCGAGACCTGGGGCCCCTTGTAGGACCGGGCAAGCAAATCGTCGCGCAGGCAGTCGGCCACCTCCAATGCACCGTCGGCGGCAACGCCGGGCAAGATCAACGCAAAGCCATACGCACCGACCCGCGCCGCGACATCGCAACCGCGAGTCGCCTCGCGGAGCAGCTTCGCCAGGCCCGTCAAATACTCCGACTCCTTCACGGCTTCGGTTTCGGCAAAGGCCTGGTGAGGATGATCCAGTTCCAGCCGGATCAACGAGAGTGGAAGCTGATCGAGGGCGGCTTGTCGGAAGTGTTCGGCGAGCGCTTGCTGAAATCCGCGGAGGTTCAAGAGCCCCGTCAGCTCGTCTTCGAGCACCCTGCGGCTCAATTGTTCGTTCGCCTGCTCCAGCTCCCGGATGCGTGCGACGAGGGCTTCCTGGGCGGCAATGACCCTCGAAGCGGTCTTCAGGGCAACATCCAATTCGAACGAGTCGAGGGGCTTGGACAGAAACTGATCGGCCCCCGCGCTCAAGCCGTGCAGCCGCTCGTGGCGATGAGCCTTGGAGGTCAGGAGAATCAGGTAAACATAAGCCAGGTCCTGGTCGGCCCGGATGTTCCGGCACAGGTCGACGCCGCTCAGCTCGGGCATGAGCCAGTCGAGGATGGCCACGGGACAGGGCCTGGCCTGCAACGAATCCCACGCTTGCTTGCCGTCATACGTCACCGTCACCTCGTGTCCCAGCGCCTCGAGTTTCCGCCGCAGGTCGACGGCCTGCGTCCGGCTGTCCTCGGCGATCAAGATCCTCATCGACCGGCCCCTTTCTGAGGTCGCCTTCCGGTTCCGGCCCCCTGCCCTGGCGCACTTTCCCGCGCCGCGGCGCGAACGCCTCCTCCAGAACCCTAGAACGCACTCGGGGGGGAGTCGAGTGCGTTCGTGAGTGAACGAGGAAACGCAACAACCACGGACGACGCGGACGGCACGGAAAGAGCAGCTCCGTCTGGTTCTCTTCGCTCATGGACCAGGCCGAGGTGGCGCGTAGGTGAGGGAACAGCACGCTCAAGTCCCGGCTCCTCCATGGTCGGTCTCCCCCACGGAGCTCTCGAAGTTCACCGCGAAGGGCTTCGATCGCCGGCAGCGGCACGAACGACAGGCCGGCGCGGTCGAAGGCGTCGCGCGCCAGGGTTTCCTTGAGACGGAGCGTCGCGAGCTGGAGCGCGAGCGCTTGCTCCGCGGCGATCCGGGCGGCATCGTCGGCCGCCGTATCGAGGGTCTTCCTGGTATGGGCCGCCGCCTGGTACGCCGATTCATACTCGGCGCGGGCCGCCGATGCACCCTTGAGCATGGCGAGACCTGCCTTCGCCGCCTCGGATTCATCGAGCGCCTGGACCAGGCGGTCCTTCACGTACCTCTCGATCGCGGCCTGCTGGCTCCCTAGCGCCCTTCCCAGCATTCTCGCGAACCGGGACGGCTCGGCCATCTCGGTGATGCTGGCCTCGATGTTCACCGGTCCAAAGAATTGAGCGCTGTCAGGCTGGCGATTACCGGGCAGGTTCCTCACGGGCTTCGGTAGCCAGGGCAGCCTCTCGCCGTCGTTGGGACGGGTGTGTGGCAGCGAGCCGCTGTCCGCCTCCACCTGCATGGCGGTGGAGAGAATGACGCATGCCGCCGCGTCAGAGATATTGAGTTCGATTGTGATCTTGCGCCGGGGTTCGCGGAACCAGGGGGCGGAGGGGTCGAGGAACCGCGTGTATTTCCAGTGCGTCACCCGCGCGGCCAGGGCCGTGCCGTCGCTCGATTCCTCAAATTCCAGGCGGATGACGACCGGGGATCGCGCGTATTCGGTGCTTCTTATTCGTGAAGTCGAGCGAGAGCGGCGTCTGGGTGCCTTCATCGCGAACAGGCACCGGCTCGGGGCCAACATTGAGAGTGATGCAATTGAGGAGAAACGAGACTGTCGTCGCCTGTGCCCGCATGACGAAGCCTGGCTCATAGGCAAGCACGGTCTTGATGACATAGTGATCCGACGCGAACAGCCGATCGGCCGCTGTCTTGATGATCGCCCCCACGCCCGAGGCCGCCAGGTCGGCCACGATCAGAGCGGGCACGGCCAGCGCCTCCGTGAAGCGAGCCTGCGTCTTGCAGGACGGCATCACCTGGACCCAGAGGCGATCGGGCGCATTGGGATCGGTCGACATGGCGACCCCACACAAAAGGAGCGAATTGCGAAGCGGTACGACTGGGAGGTGTATACTCCGGCGTCGAACCGCTCGTCAAGCACCGACACGCGGCCGCGGTCATCTCTTCGCAACGCGGCGGAGTGGCCTCTTGCTCCCCGTCGAATCCAGTGCTGAAATTGAGAGAGCCCAAACGAGGACCACGCCGATGACGCCGACCTTGCTGACTCTCGTCCTGACCTGTCTGATCCAACCGGAGAACCTGGCGGCCGGCAAGAGCTGCCGACTTGAACCGAGCCCCAACTACGAGCACTGCACCGACCCCGGCGACCGCACGCAGCTCACCGACGGCAAGCGGGTGCGGGGCTACTTCTGGACCCAGCAAGGAACCGTGGGTTGGTCTGGCGCCAGTCACGCGGTCATCACCATCGACCTGGGCGTGCCGCGGCCGATCTCCGGGGTCTCGTTCCACACCGCCGCGGGCGTCGCCGGCGTGGAGCTTCCCCAGGCGGTTATCGTTCTCGTCAGCGACGACGGCCAGCGATGGCGCGATGCCGGAGATCTCGTCGCGGCGATGCGCAAGCAACATTCCCTGACCATCAAGGATGGCTACTCGGAATACCTGCTCCGCGCGGCTGACCTGGCCACCCGGGGCCGCTATGTGGCCTTGCTTGTTGAGGCGAGCGGCCCATTCGTGTTCGTCGATGAGATCGAGGTCTTTCGCGGTCCCGACGCACTTCTCGCGCGGACGCCTTCCGGTCCGTCCTGGCTCGACGTGCGGTCGTATCACGAGACGATGCGTACGACGCTCGGCGTGCGCCGGCGGGTCGCGGCCGACTGTGCGGAGGTCGTTGCGGCGTTGAAAGGAACCAAAGTCCCCGAGCAACTGAGGCGCACGCTCCGGAAAGAGCTCGAGGCCATCGAGGCAGCGAATGCATCCGCGCGGGTCGATGACCCGGCCACATTCCGCACGGTCTTGCCGATGACGGATCTTCATCGCCGCCTCTTCGCCGTGCAGGCCGCCGTCTGGCGAGCGCGCGGCCACAAGGGAGTCGTGGTCTGGCCCGCCGATCGCTGGGGGATGCTCAGCCCGACCCAGCCCCCCTGCCCTGGCGACGTGTCGCTCAGCGTGGCGATGATGAGCAACGAATACCGCTCCACCGCCTTCAACCTGAGCAATGCCGGGGAAACGCCGGCGCGGATGCGCATGACCGTCGAAGGGCTGCCGGGCGGCATCAATCCGCCTTACCTTCGCGTGTTCGAAGTGCCGTTCACCGACACCCGCTCGGGTGTACCGGTGGCCGCGGCGCTGGTGCCAGTCGAGAGACACGATCGGGGCTACGAGATTGAGCTTCCGCTCGGGCTGACCCGCCAGGTCTGGCTGACCTTCAGCCGGCCCGAGTTGCCCGCCAGCGACCACGACGGCCGGATCGCGCTGGCTGGCTCCGGGCTGAGCCAGTCAACGATCCCGCTCCAACTGCACATTGCCCCCGTCCGGTTTCCCCATCGGCCGGCGCTCCATTTGTGCGGCTGGGACTACACCGATCAGCCGCGCTGCTACGAGGTGAACCCAACCAACCGCGACGCATTCCTCGCCACGCTCCGTGAACATTTTGTCGACTGTCCCTGGGCCCAGTCGAGCGTGCTGCCGAGTGGGAGCTACGACGCCGATGGCAAGATGACCGCGCCCCCCGACTCAGCCGGCTTCCGCGTCTGGCACGCCCGCTGGAAGGAAGCGCGGAATTATTATGTCTTCATGAGCTTCGGCGAGACCTTCGCCGGGCTCCGCATGGGCACTCCCGCCTTCCAGCGGGCGGTTGGAGCGTGGATTACCTGGTGGGTCAAGACGCTGGGCAAAGAAGGCGTGCGTCCCGAGCAGCTTGGCCTGCTGCTCGTCGACGAGCCGCGTGAGACGAAGCACGATCGGATCATCATTGAATATGCCAAAGCCATCCGCGCGGCCGAGCCGAAGGTCGTGATCTGGGAAGATCCGATCTGGCGCGACCCAGCGCAGGCGACGCCCGGTTTGTTCGAGGCCTGCGACGTGCTTTGTCCCAACCTGCCCATGTGGATCGCCGGCGGGCCGAAGTTCGCGCGCGTTTTCCTCGATCAAAAGCGCGCGGGGCGGCGGCTCTGGTTCTATTCGTGCAGCGGTCCCGGCCGCTTGCTGGACCCTTACGGTTATCACCGGCTCTCGGCGTGGTCGTGCTGGAAGTATGGCGCGCTGGGAGAGGGATTCTGGGCATTCGGCGACGGCAACGGCGCCTCATCGTGGAACGAGTACCTGAGTTCCATCGGCAGCTACACGCCCCTTTTCCTCGACGCGACGACCGTCACGGGCGGCAAGCACATGGAGGCGATTCGCGAGGGGGTCGAGGATTTTGAATACCTGCGCATGCTCCGCGACCGCGTGCGCGAGCTGGAATCGAAAAGTGTGACCGGCGATGATCTGGCTCACGCCCGTTCGCTGCTCGAATCCGCCGCCGATCGCGTCCTGGCCGGGCAGAGTTCCGCCTCGCTCCAGTGGAAGACGCACCAGGACCGAGGCAAAGCCGACCTCGTGCGAATCGAGATTCTCGACGCCATCACGCGGCTCGCGCGGTACTGAGGGGCGCCGAGCTAGATCGATACGACTTTCCCCGCGCCTCCCATGGCGGCGATGATGTCGCCCATGCCACCCATCAGCCCGACCTTGAGCCGGTCCACCAGTTGATAATGGTTCAAGCATGTCTGGCAGACGATCAAGGGGACGGTACGGGCATGGAGGGCCTGGAGCAGGTCCAGAACCGGAGAGCCTGCCGCGACGAGTTTCACCCCCTCGGTGTAAAAGCAGACGGCTCGGGGTAGCTGATCGTTCTCCAGCAAGAGCGTCAGAAACGTGCGCAGGAGCTTGTGCTGGAGCGCGGGGTCTCCATGGCCCATCCCGTCACGCGTGATCAGGACGACCGTGCCTGCGAGTTCGTTGGGATGGTCCGCGCCGTGACTTGACATGAGTCGCTCTCCACTTCCGTTTTCTCCGACCCTTCCGGTTCAGGCATCTTGCCTGAAGCGAGAAGGGGCGGCATGCTCAGGGAAACAGTCTGAGGGTAACACCGGCATCAGATCCGCGGAAGGAGACGATCATGAGAACGTGTGCGATGATGATCGGGTTGGCGGTTGCTTCCTGGGTGGCTGGCGCTGGGCAGGCGGGTGAGGTACTGCGTGTCGGTGCCGCGGCGGTGAAGATCACCCCGCCGGTCGGTACGCCCATGGCCGGGTATTACTTCGAGCGCGCCGCAGAAGGCGTTCATGATGATCTCTACGCCAAGGCGCTCGTTCTCGAGCAAGGCGGCACGCGCGCGGCACTGGTTTCGCTCGACCTGATCAGCACGCCCATCGGCCTCATTGAGGAGATCCGCAAGGAGATCGACCGGTCCCAAACCGTGCCGGGGCGGAACGTCATGATCAGCGCGACCCATGCCCACACCGGCCCGGTGCTGGCGGGGCGTGGTCTGCGCGATGACTCGCTGGGGGCCAGCAGTGGCCTGGTCGAGCGCTATTCCGCGACGTTGCCGGGCAAGGTCGCCGAGGCGCTCAAGCGGGCCGTGGCCGCCCTGACGCCTGGCACGGTCAAGGCTGCTCATGGCCGTGAGACGAACCTGGCGTTCAACCGGCGGTTTCACATGATCGACGGTTCCGTCGGCTGGAATCCTGGCAAGCTCAACCCGAAGATCCTCAAGCCGGCCGGACCGATTGACCCCGATGTCGCCATCCTTTCGTTCGAGACGGCTGCCAGCCCGCATCATCCACTGGCCACGTATCTGAACTATGCCGTCCACCTCGACAACATCGGCGGCCTCCAGATCTCGGCCGACATGCCGGGGACTCTGTCGTCGCTGCTGGCCATGGTCAAGGGGCCGGAGATGGTGACCGTTTATACCACGGGCTGCTGTGGCGATATCAATCATATCAATGTGAAATGGGCTGATCCCCAGCACGGTTTCGAGAATTCGACCCGCATGGGAATCATCCTGGCCGGGGCAGTGCTCGAAGCCTGGCCCAGGCTGAAGCCGGTGAGCCAGGCGCCGCTGCGCGTGAAGAGCGAGACCGTGTCGTTGCCCCTTCCGAAGATCTCCTCGTCCGATGTGGAAGAGGCGCGTCAGATCGTCAAGCGCCATCAGGACCCCAAGGCGAAGCAGCCCACGTTTCTCGAGGCGGTCAAGGGCTACCAGGTGCTGGATGTGCAGGCTCGACAGGGCAAGCCGATCGAGGTTGAGGTTCAGGTGATCGCGCTGGGGCAGGATGTGGCCTGGGTATCGCTGCCCGGCGAGATCTTCGTCGAGCTGGGGCTGGCGATCAAGCAAGACTCTCCCTTCCCGCATACGATCGTGGCCGAGCTGGCCAACGGGGCGATCGGCTACATCCCCACCCGTCGCGCCTACACCCAGGGGAACTACGAGGTGGTGAGCGCCCGCTGTGCGGAGGGCTCCGGGGAGATGCTGGTGGACACCGCGATCCGCCTGCTCAAGGAGTTGTATTCGACCGGAAGGTCAGCGCGCGGAAGGGCGGCGCGGTGAGGAATCTCGGGCCCGCCGGGTGAGTCCAGAGATTGCATGAACCCGCTGTTCGTGACTACGATTCGAGTAATGCCGTTCCTTAATTGGGGTGATGCGTCCATTGAATCTCTTCTCGAAGGAAGATGATGAACATGCGCGCTGACGATGACACCGATCCGGCAGTTCGAGCGATGCTGATCGAGGGCTACCGGGCGATGTCGCCCGCTCAGAAGCTGGAGCGCGTCTGGTTGCTCACTCGGACCGTGCAGGAGATCGCTCTTGCGGACATTCGTCGACGGCACCCGGACGCGGACGAGCGCGAACAGATGCTCCGCCTTGCCTCGCGCCGGCTCGATCCCGAAGTGATGGACCGCGTTTTTGGATGGGACGTCCGGAAGGTGGGCTACTGATGCTCTCCGAGGAACCGTAGGTCGGGGCCAGACGGTCTTCCTTGGAGATCTCTCGTGGTGTTCAGCGAGGCGTGTCCGTTTTGCCTGAGACCGTCGAGACGACACTGCTGAAGAACTGAACGTGCCAAGGCTCCAGGTCTTCCGGCGCCCAGCGCCGCGATTCCAGGAGGGACAAGCGTTGATGTTCGTCATAGAGCTCGGGATCGTCCCAGAGACGGACGATCGCCTCGACCCACGGGGCGATCTCGTCGGGAGTC
>JBMFUH010000169.1:0-9749 GCA_049966735.1 Isosphaeraceae bacterium | reverse complement strand
CTCTGGTCTGGGCAGCCAGACCGTGAGAGTCGGGATGTCGACGTCGGGATCGCTTCCCTTCGCCCCGGGCGCTCCGCCAGGCCAGAGCGTGACCACCTGGTGCACGGCCACCTGATCGGCACCGGCTGCACGAGGGGTACTGGCAGCCAGAACGGCCAGTCCCAGCAGAAGCGCCAATACCCCTTGCCCTGTAACCGCTTCGAGTGATCTTGATTGTCTCGCCATCGTTTTGGTTCCCCGTTGACCGGCCCAGTCCTCGACAACCCTCCAAGCCGCGAATTATGAGGGGCCAGCACGCGAAGAGCAAGCAGGCGAGGCCGTTCGATGGGCCATCACCGGCGACCGGCACGACAGCTCGGAAACGCAGTGCCAATCCTGGGCAGTGTTCAAGCTATCCAAGTACCTGCTGACGCTGACCGGAGATGCGAAGTACGCGGATGGTGCGAGCGCGCGGTGTATAACATGGCCGGGGCCACAATTCCGATGTCAGGCGACGGCCGCGTGATGTATTACTCGGACTACAACACCAACGGTGGCTGCAAGCGAAACAGGGAGGAAGCATGGACCTGCTGCACCGGGACACGTCCCCAGGTCGTCGCCGATTGCCACGACCTCATCTACTTCAAGGACGCGGATACCCTGGCTGTCTGTCTCTACACCCCTTCCACGGTCGTCTGGCAGCGCAGGGGTGGGACGGTGACGATCCGGCAGCAAACCAACTTCCCGGAGGCACCCACGGCCTCGTTCACGATCTCGCTGCCGGCGGCGGCCCGGTTCGGCATCAAGCTCCGCCTACCGGACTGGCTGGCCGTTCCGCTCAGGGCGTCCGTCAACGGCAAAGCGCTCGCCGCGCGCCAGGAGAGACTGCACTGGGTCTCGTTCGTCCGGGAGTGGAGGGAGGGCGACCGGCTGTCTGTCGAGCTGCCCATGAAGTTCTGGGTGAGCCGGCTCGATGTGAGCAGGGCGTATCCCGCCGCGATCATGTACGGGCCCGTCGCCATGGCGGTGTGTTCTCCCCGCGGAAACCCGGCGGCGAAGATCGATCTGGGCCGGCTGGATCGTGACCTGCTTCCCGTCGACGGTGAAGCCCTGGTATACCGCCTCGCGGCCGACCACAATGTCCTCGTCAAGCCGTTCTATGCCTTCAAGGAGGGGGAGCCCTACTATCTGTACCTCAGCCGGTGAGAGGGGGAACGCGAGACGTGTCGGTCGGCCCCTCGGGAGCATCGCGATCACCGGAGAAGGTTTGTGCGCAGACCCTGAACCGATTGCAGGCGACTTCCACCCTTAGCCAGTTCAGGGAAGACGGCGAGCGGTCGCCCGGGCCATGGCGCGGCGGAAGTGTCATCGTTGCCCGTCATGCGAGTGATCGGGCCGAAGGCGGGCTGGTCGAGGTCAGTTTCTTCCTGGCCCGGAGCTCGATCTGGCGGACGCATTCTCCCGTCACACCCAGTCGCTGACCGATCTGGCGGAACGACTGGGGCGGTTCATTACCCAGCCCAAATCGAAGCGAGACAATCTGGCGATCGCGTTCATTCAGCCGGTCGAGCCGCCTGCGCAACTCGGCAAGATCGTCGCTCAGTTCCAGCGCGGCGTCCGGAGCTTCCATGCGATCGGTCACGCGCTGGGCGGTCCCGGAGAGCTTCTCGTCACCCAAGCCGCTCTCCAGTCTCAGTTGTGTAGCCATCCTGGCCTTCAACAGCAGCTCCTTCCGGACGTCGGTGAAACCGAGGTAGTCGAGCACTTCGTCAAACGTCAGCTCGCTGTTTCGCTTCTCAGCCAAAGACCGTTCCACCTGGCGGCAACGGGTCATCATCCGGTACGTGCGAACCGGAACCCGGATCATCGTTGTGCTGTTGATGAGGGCGCGCCGAATCGTCATCTTGATCCAGTGGCTGGCGTAGGTGCTGAACTTGGTTCCAAACCGCGGGTCGAAGGCCTCGACCGCGTGAATCAGCCCCAGATTGCCCTCCGCGATCAGGTCGTCCAGGTCCAGCCCCCGCCCCAGGTAGTTGCGCGCGATTTTCACGACCAGTAGGAGGTTGGCCTGGATCATCCGCCGGCGGGCATTCAGGTCACCCCTGGCGATGGCGTCAGCCAGCACGCACTCTTCCGCCGTGGAGAGAAGATCGACTTGCCGGATGCTCTCAAAATACGTCCGCAAATCCGCCGAGCGGTCACGTTGCCTCACTCCATTGCTGTTGCACATCGACGTGCTCCTCGCTGGGCTCGCCTCCAACAGGCAAGACTCTCGTCGTCTCGAGTCTCATCATTCTGTCGCCTCCGGCAACGAGACGCTTGTCGCCGGAGCGACTGAAGCACACATGCCCCATCCAACCGTGGGGTCGAGGCGGTCCTCATCAGTCGCGTCGTCCTATCATTCTCTCAGTCCTCCGGCATCGGAGGCCCGCACCATCACATGCATGGAAGATAGTCTGTCCACCCCGAATGCCCTTGCATTTCCGGGTATCGATGTGCCAGACTCCTTTCTCATTCTCTGGCGAGCGAATGGATAAGTCTAGATAGCCTAATCCATGCACGCCATGAAAGACAATATCAGCCACGCTGCCGCGTTCACCTGCATTAAGGCTCGCTCGTTTTCTCGCTGTTATGTTTCGTTAATTGGGGCAATTCAGTGGGAATGTGCACGCAAGAATGGTATTTGTGCGTCTACACTTCATGCCTAATTAATAAAAGTGCAAGGCTCAAATCGTTTTGTCAATAGGCTTGCGTTTGCAATTCCAGGAATTCTTCCGGGCCAGGATTCAACTCTGAGACTCTGGCCGCACGCTCGGCCGACTGGCGACGTCGGGTGATCGGGGACGAGGCCGCCAGCGCGGCGACGCCCGCCCCTCCGCGCTGACAAATCGTGCCCGCACCTGCCAAAACGGCAGGACCGAGGCGGGGCCGAGATGGACCTCCTCGTCAGAAGCCTTTTGTCTACATTGATTTGCACGATTCAAACGCGATGGTACATGACTTGCATCTCGCCTCGCCGTACTGATCGTTGGGGGGCGGTCTCTCGACAAGGTCCCCGCGTCGTGCCGGGCGCAGCG
Organism: Isosphaeraceae bacterium; assembly: GCA_049966735.1. Taxonomy (GTDB): domain Bacteria; phylum Planctomycetota; class Planctomycetia; order Isosphaerales; family Isosphaeraceae; genus Aquisphaera. The sequence goes on along the minus strand of JBMFUH010000169.1, from coordinate 6,693 downwards.
TCCTCGGCCGACACGTTCGACAACGACGAAGGAGAAAGACAACGTGGCGAAGATTCTGGCCTATGATGACGAGGCCCGCCAGAAGCTGGCCAGTGGCGTGAGCAAGCTGGCCCGGGCCGTCCGGAGCACTCTCGGCCCGCGCGGGCGGAATGCCGTGATCGACAAGGGGTGGGGCTCGCCCACCATCACCAAGGACGGCGTGACCGTGGCCGAGGAGATCGAGCTTGTCGACCCCTACGAAAACTTGGGGGCCCAGCTCGTCAAGGAAGCCGCTTCCAAGACGTCCAAGGCAGCGGGCGACGGCACCACCACCGCGACGGTCCTCGCGGAGGCGATCTTCAAGGAAGGGCTCAAGTCCCTGGCCGCTGGCGCTGATGCGATGGCCCTGAAGCGCGGCATCGACAAGGCCGTCGAGGCCATCGTCGAGAGCGTCAAGTCCCAGTCCAAGAAGGTCTCCGGCAAGAAGGAGATCACCGAGGTCGCCTCAATCGCGGCCAACAACGACAAATCGATCGGCGAGAAACTGGCCGACGCGTTCGAGAAGGTGGGCACCGACGGCGTGATCACCGTCGAGGAAGCCAAGGGCTTCGAGACCACCGTCGACGTGGTCGAGGGCATGCAGTTTGACCGCGGCTTCTTGAGCCCCCACTTCGTGACTGACCTCGAGCGGATGGAAGTGGTGCTCGAGGATGCCTACATCCTGATCCACGAGGAAAAGGTCAGCTCCCCCACCAAGCTGATCCCTCTCTTGGAGAAGATCGCCAAGTCGGGCAAGCCCCTCCTGGTGATTGCCGAGGACGTCGAGGGCGAGGCCCTGGCCACGCTCGTGGTCAACAAGCTGCGCGGCATCCTCAAGGTCGCCGCCGTCAAGGCCCCCGGCTATGGCGACCGCCGCAAGGCCATGCTCGGCGATATCGCCGTCCTCACAGGCGGCAAGGCCATCTTCAAGGACCTGGGCATCGACCTGGAGAACATCCAGCTTGCCGACCTGGGCCGGGCCAAGAAGGTCACCATCGACAGCGAGAACACGACCATCGTCGAAGGTTCCGGCTCCTCCGAGGAGATCAAGGGCCGGGCCGAGATGATCCGCAAGGAAATCACCAGGACCGACAGCGAGTACGACAAGGAGAAGCTCCAGGAGCGTCTTGCCAAGCTCGCCGGCGGCATCGCCCAGATCAACGTCGGCGCCGCCACCGAAACCGAGATGAAGGAGCGAAAGGCCCTGGTGGAAGACGCTCTACACGCCACCCGCGCGGCCATCGAGGAAGGCGTCGTCCCCGGCGGCGGCACCGCCCTCATCCGTGCCTCGAAGGCCGTTGACAGCCTCGCGCTCTCGGGCGACGAGAAGCTCGGGGCCGAGATCGTCCGCCGGGCCGCCGAGCAGCCCGCCCGCTACATCGCCGACAACGCCGGCATCGACGGCGCCGTGGTCGTCAGCCGGATCAAGAAGAGCACCGACCCCCATTACGGCTACAACGCCGAGACGGCCGAGTGGGGCAACATGCTCGAAGGAGGCATCGTCGACCCGACCAAGGTCACCCGCAGCGCGCTGCAAAACGCCGCTTCGGTCGCCGGCCTGCTTCTGACCACCGAGGCCCTCGTCGCCGAACCGCCCAAGAAGAAGGAGCCCGCCGGACATGGCGACCCGCATGCCGGCGGCATGGGAGGAATGGGTGGCATGGGCGGCATGGGCGGCATGGGCGACATGGGAATGATGTAATTCACCCGGTAGGTTTCGGGATACCGGCGTTGAGATGAGTTCATAAGTCGACATTTTCAGCACAAGGGATACGAGGCAATGGCAAAGCTTACGATTCGTCCCCTGGAAGACCGGGTGGTGATTCAGCAGATCGAGGCGGAGGAGAAGACGGCCGGCGGCATTGTGCTGCCGGACACGGCCAAGGAGAAGCCCCAGCGCGGCAAGGTGCTGGCCGTTGGCCCCGGCAAGTTGCTCGATTCGGGCGAGCGGGCGCCGATCGGCGTGGTCGAGGGGGACGAGGTCCTCTTCGGCAAGTACTCGGGAACCGAGATCAAGGTCGACGGCGAGGAGATCAAGATCCTTCGCGAGTCGGACATCCTGGCCAAGATCGTCAAGTGACACGGCACCGCCGTCGGATTGAACCATAAAACCTGATCGAGGAGCCAACGTCCGTGGCAAAGCAATTACTCTTCTCCGACGCCGCTCGCCGCAAAATGCTGGGCGGCGTCGAAATCCTGGCCCAGGCAGTGGGCTCGACGCTCGGCCCCACCGGCCGCAACGTCATTCTCAGCAAGTCGTTCGGCGGTCCGCTGGTGACCAAGGACGGCGTCACCGTCTCGAAGGAGATCGAGCTGGCCGACCCGTTCGAGAACATGGGTGCCAAGCTGGTCAACGTGGTGGCCTCCAAGACCTCTGACGTGGCCGGCGACGGCACCACCACCGCGACCATCCTGGCCCGGTCAATCTATCGCGAAGGCCTGAAGAGCGTGGCCTCCGGAGCCAACCCCACGGCGGTCCGCCGGGGGATCGAGAGCGCCGTCGAGGTGGTCGTGAATGAGCTGCAAGAGAAGCTCTCGCGGCCGGTCTCGAAGAAGGAAGAGATCGCCCAGGTGGGCGCCATTTCGGCCAACAACGACCCGACCATCGGCAACATGCTGGCCGACGCGGTTGAGAAGGTGGGCCGCGACGGCGTGATCACGGTCGAGGAAGGCAAGACTGCCAGCACCACTCTCGAGTTCGTCGAGGGCATGCAGTTCGACAAGGGCTATCTCAGCCCCTACTTCGTCACCTCGCCGACCACCATGGAGTGCATCTTCGAGGACGCGCTGATTTTGCTCCACGAGAAGAAGATCAGCAACCTGCGGGACATGATCCCGCTCCTGGAGAAGGTTGCCCAGTCGGGCAAGCCGCTGGTGGTCGTCGCCGAGGACGTCGAGGGCGAGGCCCTGGCCACGCTCGTGGTCAACAAGCTCCGCGGCGTGCTCAACATCGCCGCGGTCAAAGCCCCCGGCTTCGGCGATCGCCGCAAGGCGATGCTGGGCGACATGGCGGTGCTCACCGGCGGGACCGTGATCAGCGAGGACCTCGGGCTCAAGCTGGAGAACCTCCAGCTCAGCCAGCTCGGCAAGGCCAAGCAGGTCAAGATCGACAAGGATAGCACCACGATCATCCAGGGCGCCGGCAAGAAGTCGGAAATCACCCGGCGGATCGACCAGCTTCGCCGCCAGATCGAGGAGACCGACAGCGAATACGACAAGGAGAAGTTCCAGGAGCGGCTGGCGAAGCTCTCCGGGGGCGTGGCCTTGATTCGCGTGGGAGCCCCGACCGAGGCCGACATGAAGCAGACCAAGGCCCGGATCGAGGACGCCTTGCACGCCACCCGCGCCGCGGCCGAGGAGGGAATCGTCCCCGGCGGCGGAACAGCGCTCGTGCGGGTGATCCCGGCCGTCGAGAAGCTGCTCGGCGAGCTCAAGGGAGATGAGAAGCTGGGCGCCGCCATCATCCTCCGGGCACTCGAGGAACCGATTCGCCACATCGCCTCGAATTCGGGGTATGACGGCTCGGTTGTTGCAGAGGAAGTGAAGTCGCGGACCGGCGCGTTCGGGTTCGACGCGAACACGGCGCAGTACGTGGACATGTTCGAGGCCGGGATCATCGATCCGACCAAGGTCACGCGCACCGCGCTGCAAAACGCCGCCTCGATCGCCGCGCTCATGCTGACGACCGAGGCCATGGTGACCAACATCAAGGACGACGAAAAAGAAGGTGCTGCCAAGGTCGAGGGATCCGTCCGCTAACGGCCGCGAGGCCCGAGGGTAGTTGCCGGGCCGGAGGCGGACCAGTCGCGGTCGACGTCTCCGGCCCCTCGTACATCCATCTGGCGCGAATTGTCTCCGTCTTGCCGGCGGATCGGATCCGCCTTTGCGTCTCACCTGTCCGTGATCGGCGTCGTATGTTATCCTGGGAACATCTAAGCAATTGGGCAGGTTCGCTCTAGCGGCCGCCCGCCTTTCAGGACTGTCCCAAAGGGACTGCTGAGACGCCATGCCAATGGCCACGACCAAGCGCGACTTTTACGAGGTTCTCGGCGTTACTCGCGACGCCGAAGCCGAGGACATCAAGCGAGCGTACAGGCAGATGGCGCTCAAGTTTCACCCGGATCGCAACCCGGGTGACAAGGATGCCGAGAAACGGTTCCGGGAAGCGGCCGAGGCGTACGAGGTCCTCTCCGACCACGAGAAGCGCCAGCGGTACGATCGCTACGGACACGCGGGACTGGAAAACACGCCGTTCCACGATTTCCGTTCCACCGACGACATCATGTCGGCGTTCAGCGATATCTTCGGCGGCGGACTCTTCGGCGACCTCTTCGGCGAGCGCCGGCGCGGTCCTCGCCCCGGTCCCGACCTGCTCATGAAGCTGGAGATCGAGCTGATCGAGGCCGCCCGGGGAACTTCCCGGGCCGTCGAGGTCAGTCGCCAGGAGTTCTGTGGAGAATGCCGGGGCTCCGGAGCCAGGAAGGGGACGGTGGCAACCACCTGCAATTACTGCGGTGGCCGCGGCCAGGTCGTCTCGACTCGAGGCTTCTTCCAGGTGGCGACCACCTGCCCCGCCTGCCGAGGCGAAGGCGTCCGGATCACCGACCCCTGTCCGTCGTGCCGGGGCGCCGGACGTATCCCGTCGATCGCCAGACTTCAGGTTGACGTCCCGCCGGGCGTGGAAAGCGGCATGTGGCTGCAACTGCGCAACCAGGGAGAACTGGGCGACATTGGCGCCCCCCGGGGCAACCTGCGCATCCAGGTGGTGGTCCGGAAGCATCCGTTCCTCGAGCGCCGGCGCAACGACCTGTACTGCCAGGTTCCGATCAGTTTCGCACAGGCCGCTCTGGGAGGAGACGTCGAATACCCCACGCTCGATGGCGCGGAATCGATCGCCGTTCCCCGAGGAACCCAGAGTGGCGACATCCTCCGGGTGAAGGGGCGCGGCATGCCCGATATCAGTGGCCGAGGCCGAGGAGATGAACTGGTTGAGGTCGTGGTCGAGACCCCGCGGCACCTCACCCCACGCCAGGAAGAACTGTTGCGCGAATTCGCCGAGATCGAGCACGAGCAGGTCAGTCCCCGGCGCAAGAGCTTTTTCGAGAAACTGCGCGACTACTTTACCGAGGAAACCGAGACTCCCGAGAAGGAGTCCTGAGCCAGCTACGATTGATCGACCGCCGCTGCCGACTGGCCTCGCGGCTCACAAGGCGGTCTGCCAGGAGACGTGAACGATGATCAACCCCTCTTTCCAGCAGGATGATCCCCAGACCGGTGCCGAGAGCCCTCCGGCCCAGACCGATACACCAGAAGAGAGCTCAACCCAGCCCAATGGCAATGCGTTCCTGGCCGGCGAGGAGGCCGCTCTCATGAGGAAAGAGCGCGATGACCTGAAAGATCAGCTCCTCCGTAGCCGCGCGGAGTTCGCGAACTATCAAAAGCGAGCCAAGCAGCAGGCCGAGGCCGAAAAGATCTATGCCATCGGCGACCTGGCGCGTGACCTGCTTGAGGCCATCGACAACCTGGAGCGAGCGACGGAAGCTCTCCGCGCCTCCACCAGCGAGAGCATCTCGTCGGGCCTGGAGATGGTCCAGAAGCAGTTGCTCGCCACGCTGGCCAAGTACGGCGTCGAGCCGATCAAGGCCCTCGAGCAGCCATTCGACCCCAACTTTCACGACGCTCTGCTCCAGCAACCAAGCGCCGAGCACCCCGAGGGAACCGTGGTCGCCGAGCTGGGCAAGGGCTACAAGATCCACGACCGCGTGCTCCGACCCAGCAAGGTCGCTGTCTCGGTCAAGCCATGACGGGAGTCAAGCATGCCAACTTACGACTATGTCTGTGATGCCTGCGGACACGAATTCGAGGCGTTTGAATCGATCAAGGCTGAGCCGCAGAAGAATTGCCCCGAGTGCAAAACCCCCAAGCTCCGCCGCAAGATCGGCGCGGGGGCCGCGATTCTCTTCAAGGGCTCCGGCTTCTACCAGACCGACTACCGCAGCGAGTCGTACAAGAAAGCCGCCAAGGCCGAAAAGTCGTCGTCCGAGCCGGCCGCCACGTCCAAGAGCGAGACTTCCACTTCCAAAGCAGACGCTGGGAAGACGAGTTCAAGTAGCTCGTCGACCTCGCCAAACGGGACTGGCTGATGATCAAGGGGCGCTGTCCGATCTGTTCGAAGTCTTTCGAGATCGCCAGGCTCGATGACCTGCCCTCGTTCCCTTTCTGTTCCGATCGTTGCCGCCTCATCGACCTGGGGCGCTGGATCGATGGCGCCTACGTCATTCCCGGTTCGCCGGCCACCGCGTCCGACACGCCTCGAGCTGGCGTGCCGGACGAAGAAGAATCCTCGGATTGAATCGTAGCAACCAGGCAAGTGAGCTCCCGTCCTTGAGGGGCGACCACGGAGTGCCCCAACTCACCAAGATTGCACAGGTGCCGTTGTGGTCTAAAGTCCATAAAGAACCCTGCTCCGCAGCGTCAAGGGCCCCTCCGGAAAGGTAATCTGTGGGGTCGTGGGGCTGGGAGTAGCGGGCAACGTGGTCGTCGTGGGGCTGGGAGTGGCGGGCTCGGTCGTCGTCGTGGGCGAAGGTCCATAAAGAACCCTGCTCCGCGGCGTCAGTGGTCCCTCCGGAAAGGTAATCTGTGGGGTCGTGGGGCTGGGAGTAGCGGGCAACGTGG
>JBMFUH010000168.1:0-9776 GCA_049966735.1 Isosphaeraceae bacterium | reverse complement strand
CAACCGGTAAAGAGCGCGGCTGCCGTAACACCCTGCGATGACATTGGGATCAGTATAGACCTCAACCTGATTCTCGCGGAGGTTGACAATCCAGTAGACCGGAATCGCCGCCCGCGCGTAACCCGCGAGTTTCTTGCCCCGGTCATCATCCAGGCTACTGTCCGCCACCTCGACAACCAGGCAACAGTCTGAGGCGGTAGGATCGCGGCTCGTATCAAACTCGAACTCGCTCCGAATCACGGCCACGTCGGGTTCTGGTTTGCTCCGAGGCCCAATGACGAGGGCTTCTTCCTTGTTGACGTACCAACCGAGCGGGATTACCTTCTCCAGTGCCTGGGCGGTCATCCTGGTCGTGACGCGATGACGTGGATTCTTGGGTATCTTCGACACCACGCACCCATCCCAGAGCTCGACCTGGCAATCTTCTCCGATGATCCCGGCGTCGATCATCCGGTCGTACTCGCCGACCGTGACAAGCCGATGTTCGGTCACGGATGCCATGAGACGAGCTCCTTTGAACGTCGCCTGGTCACTCCTCGTCTTCCTCCGGCTCGTCGTCCATGTCGAGCTCGGCCTCTTCCTCCTCGTCGATTTCCTCTTCGTCATCGATGACGGGGGCAACCTCGGCGACCTTGGCGGCCTTCTTGGGAGCAGGTGGTTCAGGACGGGGAATCATGGCGCCCAAGCCCGGAGCATCCTCGGGCATCGGCTCCTTGGTCCGCTGCACGAAGTGCGTGCCACGCCCCTTGGCCGTCAGTTCAGCCGCCTTGGCGTCGGCCGCTTCCTTCTGGTTGTAATCGAAGGTGGCGATCGCCTTGTAGGCGTCGTTCATCACGACCCAGACGATCCGCATCCGCGCCGTGGGCTTGGCCGGCCGGCTCGACTTGGATTTCGACTTCGCGGGAGCCTTGGACTTCTTCTTGGGACGTACCGGTATCTCCTCTTCCTCGACGTCTTCGACAATCTCGTCGGTCTCGTCTTCCATGGGATCGAGCGGCTCAGCAGCCTCGCTCTGTCGGCGCAACTCAAGTCGATTCAGCGGTTTCCCAGCCATGAAACCGTCCCTCGTACGAAGTCTTTTGGAAGCGATGATGACGATTGGGCAACTCCGGATCTGCTGGCGAGCCCGGCTCTTGAAACCAGGGCGTCCTTGCAGATCCGGTCGAAAAGTCGATCTTAATCGATGGCGGGCAACTTGAACAGCCTGTGCGCCGTCTGGGAACGCGACGCGGCCGGATCGACGCGCCACGAACCAGTCGCCCGGAGATCGGCCGAGGGCTGCATCCCGTGGCGCTGAGCCCGGTCGAGTTCCAGCGCGATCCGGTTCAGGAGTTCGGCCGGGTGGTAGGGCTTGGAAAGGACCTGATCGACATTCAGCGTCGCCAATGCGGCGACATGACCATCGAGCACGGCCGCGCTGCAAATGATGAACCGCTGGGCTGGCTCCTGGATCTTGATCCGCCGGCACACCTCCACTCCAGGAAGCGCGGGCAAGTTCAGGTCGAGTAGGACCACGTCGAACGGACCGAGGTCAAAGAATCGCTCGACCCCCTCCCGTCCGTCGGCGGCTTCGACGACCTCGAAGCCCTCCATCCGGAGAAACTGGGCGGTCAAGCTCCGTAATGCGCTTTCATCCTCGACCACCAGGATCCGCCCCTGTCGTATTGCACCCATGGCCTCCTCCTGACGTATTCAGGTCTCATCCATGAAGCCTTCCCTGAATCCTCGAACCGAGCCAGGCGAAGGAGTATGAATCAGAGGAGAGACAATCAGCACGCCAGCCGACGTCCGCGTGAGACCAGAGGGACATCGACCCCCGAGAGGGTGAAATCGGCCTGGCGAGGCCAGAAGTCGAGGATCAGGACAATGGAAGCAAGTCGGGATGGTACCCGATCTGGTTCCGACCGGCCATCCGACTTTGCGGCATTCCCCAAGCTCCAGGGCCGTGTGCGGTTGCGCAAAGGACAAGCCGACAAGCCTGGGATCGTTCCCATTCAGACGTTCCCTGGTCGGCTTGGGATAGTGAACAAAGAGCGTCGCTCCAGTGGCACTTGGGCAAGGTTGGCTCAACAAGGTGTCTCGCCAGCAACGAGCGAGGATGCGACGTGCCAAGTAATTGCTCCAAAACAACTTCCGGCGCGAAACCCGCCGCCTACCAGCGCGTCCGGGCGTCCCAGAAAGTGGCACTAGGGCGGTTTACCATCAAATTGCATACGGGACGCGGTCCCATTTCCTTCTCCCGTGGGGAGAAGATGCCCCGCAGGGGCGGATGAGGGACTGGGGCGCACCAAGTGGGCTGGCGATCTTCCCTCATCCGGCCGTCCCGGCCACCTTCTCCACAAGGGAGAAGGTATGATCACAACGGCGTCCCTTGAAAGCTGTGTGCAACGCACGAGCAAACCGCTCCAAAGGGCCCATTGTTCGAGAACCGCCCGCCAATGGAGGTGCTCAACCATATCCTGCTTCCGCCCTCGGATGTCCTCCGGTTCAGCGAGACAGGCGCCGGCACTGAGGCGGGGACACTCCCATTCCAGCAGGCAGTCGACATCCTCGAGGGCACACGGACCATGCTACTGGCCACCGCCCATATACGCTCAAGCCTCAGCCTTATCACCCCAGGCTGAGCCGCACGGAGGCATAGCAGTTCGTCAGACAGTGTCGGCTCGGGCAGACGGAGAGGGGCAGCTTCACTTTTACTGTTGCCTGCCCATTGGAGCTGCTTTCGGGAACGAAGTCCGGGCAAGAGCCGTTCGGTCGTCAGGTGACCCACAGCCTGGTCGCGTCCCTCGCGGGAATTGCCAGGGAAACCGAAGACAGCCGCGTCGACGAACTTGGGGACTTCCCTTTGTCGCCAGGTTGCCCGCTCACCGAACCTCGATGATTTTGAGCGTCTCGGTCCAACGACCGACGCGCTTCGGGGTTGTTAATAGCCTTGGGGTATCCAGATCGGCTGGCACGCCGCCGCACGGCATTTACCTGACCAAGTTGTGATCGTCAGACCGTGAAGGAGTGCGCTGGGCGTGGGTCGTGGTCGTGGGCGGGGGATCCCGCCACCATTCGAGGCGATTGGGGACAGGCGGGGGCAGGCCGATCCCCGGCACGCCGGCCAGCTCGGGAAGGATCCTCCGCGTCCGGATATCCTCAGCGGCACGCTCCCAGCGATCGCGCTTGGCTTCTCGTTCCGCTGAATCGAAGCGCGTGGCGGACAGGTGCTTGTAATACATGCTCGAGCGGACGCAGGCCAGGACCCAGCCGTTGTAGTCGAATTCGAAGTAGCGCAGGCATTCCGCGGGGTCGATCACCGGGGCCTGGACGCCCTCGCGGCCCAGCCCGAGCGCCTGCCGCTTGTACAGCTCGTTCATGATGGCCTGAGCCAGGGTCAAATGGCCGGCGAAGGTGGGATGATGGGCGTCGTGCACGAGTTCGTCGTCGAGGATGCCGTGGCGGCTCTTCGCGCGGAGCGCTTCCGGGCCGTCGATCAGGATGCAGTCGTGATGGGCGGCCACCTCGCGATAGATCTGCATGAACTCGGTCCGGCAGCGGACGGGGAAGCCATCGAGGTCGCGCGCATTGATGTAGTGGCCGCGCGCCTCGTCGTACTTGCCGGCTTTATCAAGCAACCGCGCCAGGCGGAAGTGAAACTCGGCGAAATCCGGCTGCGCTTCAATCAGCGATCGATATTGCTTCATGCTCTCCTCGGGCGAGGACGATTCCCGCGCCCTGGCGGCGAAGTAGCGCCTGGTCAGCTCCTCGCGCTCGGGGGGCGAGACGCGCTCGGGGAGCAGGCTGCGGTTGGGCTCGAATCCCGATTCGTTGGCGGGGGGAATGACCAACACCGCGACGGCGCCGATCTGCTCGCAATAACTGGTGATGGCCTCCAGCCGGCGGCGAAAATCGACCACGATCTGGTAGTATTCCGACGGCGAGTACATGGGAACGTCGATCAGTTGATGTTGATTGATCGAGGGGGGCGGGCCGCCGACGCGGTGCTGGCGGACGGTCTCGTAAATCCACCGGCAAAACGGCGAATGCAGGCTGAGCTGGTACGCCCCCAGCAGAAGCACACCGGCCGGCGCTTCGGCATAACCGGCGTCGCGCGAGCCGTCGAACCGGGAGAGGAACTCGTTGTGCCCCGAGTCGACGATCACCAGATCGGGCCGACGCTTCACCTTGGACAGCTCTTGATGCTGGTCTTCCAGGTTCCGACCCAGGTCCGCCCGGATATCGAGATGGACCCGGCAGCCGGGAAGGGCCTCCTCGATCTGCCAGCTCACGATCTGCCCGATGGAGAGCAACGGGCTGTAGGGATAGCCCATGGCACTCGACCCACCCAGGACTACCAGCGAGAGTTCGCCGGGGTGCGACTGTTCGGGAAACGTCGTGGGAAGCACGGGCATGCGATGCTCCCACGCCAGCCACGCGGCCGCGGTCAGCTCCATGGCCACGACGGCCAGAGCGGTCGAGCCGCATAAGAGGGCAATTCGCGCGAAGAACGCGCCGGACCGGCGCTGTTTGCGGGCTCTCTTGATCATCCAGACGGAGCTGCCCAGACCGACGGGAATCAGCAAAAGGATCGTCAGGTAGCCGATCAGGACGGCACGCAGGAAGAGCTCCATGCCCCGCCGACCGGGTTCGCGGGGAAACTGGGAGAGCCAGGGATCGACGGCGGACAGAAAGGCGATGATGACCATCGGCAGGCCGATCGCGCTTCCCCAGCAGATCACCGCCCTCCACCGCAGGATGGGTCTGCTCTCTCCGCGGTCGGCAGACTCAGCTTGGCCTGTCCCGATCATACATGCTCCTCAAGGCACCAGTCGTCGCGGTCCGGCAAGTCTTCGAGTCGAACTCGCGGTGAACCATGGATCTGACACGAGCACCTGCCATGGTCGTGGCGACTGGCCTGCTCGTCAAGCGGTCGGGGCGAGTGAGGCCAGGGCCTCGAGTCACGGCGGACTGGCGCTGCGTATCAATGTGTACGGACGCGCGTATGCCAGGCAGACCGGGCATTCTTGCCCGGTACATAGGGCGGGGCGCACTCTCGTCGGACAAGAATGGCCGACCTACGTCCCGAACCATCGGTCGATGTCACGCCAGGCTTCTGAGAATGGCTCGAACGGGGCTGGCGTCGAAACCGACAAGACGGAGCGGCAGAGCGACAAGCTCGTAACGGCCCGTCGGCACGTGCCCGAGAACCAGGCCCTCGAGAATGGCCATGTCGTGAGCGACACATCTCTGATGCGCCGGCAAGTCTGGGGACTCGAAGAGGTCGACGCTCGGCGTGTCGATGCCGATCAGTCGCACGCCGCGATCGTGAAGGTAATCGACTAGCGCAGGCGCGAGCGCGGCGAAGTCGGTCTCAAATCGGTTCGGATCGGGATAGGTATTCGTGCACAAGAGAATGCGCGTTTCCGTGATCGGGACACCAAGATGAGCCAGCTCGATCCGCGTTCCGGCAGGGACGTCGATGCGAATCACCTGACAAGGACCGAGGAAAAGGTCGAGGGGGATCGCGTCGATGCCAAGTCGCCCCTCCGCGACGTGGCAGAGCCCATCGGCATGCGCGCCCAGGTGAACCGTGGCGTGCAATGTCGATAATGTCACGCTGTCACCCCGGGCGATGTCGAGCAAGACCTCGCGTTGGAACGGTGAGTCGCCCGGCCAGACGGCCAGCTCCGGAGTGATCGGTGGTGAGATGTCGAAGATCCGGCTCATGGGGATTGCGTCTTCCAGCTTGCCGCCTCTTCGCCGTCCAGCCGCAACGTGAGGCACTTGGCGCTTCCGCCCGACTTGATGAACTCGGAAAACTCGAGTGGCTGGACGGCGAAGCCAAGGTTCTCGAGCACGGCCGCGAGCTTGGGCGCGCCGCGGTTGAGAACCACCGTTTTGCCCACGACGACCGCGTTGCAACTGAACGAGATCGCTTCCTCGGGCGAGACCTCGACCAGGCGCGGAATCTGGTCCTTGAGCACCGATCGGCCATACTCGTCGAAAGCCCCCGGGTAGTAGATGGCCGTGTCGGCGGCAAGCGGGCAGAAACATGTGTCCAGATGATAAAACCGAGGATCGACCAGCTCCATGGGCAGAACGGGCACTGCCAGGCGTTCGCCGATCCACTGGTGGCTCTTCACGTCGCTGCGGAAACGATAGCCGGCGAAGAGGGAATCACCGCAGAAAAGGGCATCTCCCGCTCCCTCGAACTTCATGCCGTCGGGCAAGGAGACGATGGTGAAACCGTGGTCGCGGGCCCACTTCTCGAAATGGGGGCTTTCCTTCTGGCGCACGCCGTAGCGGAAGTGGGCCGGCAGAAAGAGGTCGTGATAGACGATCCCCGCGTTGGCCGTGAAGACCAGGTCGGGCAGCCCGGGCTCGGGCTCGAGCAGCTCGACCTTGACCCCCAGCTCCGAGAGCGTTTCCTTGAGCCGTTGCCACTGCCCGCGGGCCAGCTCCGGCGTGCTCCTCACGTGGACGTTCATCCACGGGTTGATCTCGTACTCGATGCCAAAATAATCGGGTGGGCACATGAGAATCCGAGGTGTGGTCGAGGAAGTCATGATCCGCCCCCGGGTGGACGTCAGAGGGAGACAGGAGTCGACGCCAGCTCGCTGGCGAGCGATCGGACAAAGGGCTCGACATCGGTGACAAGGCCAATCGTCTGAAAGGTTCCCCGATCGCTCAGCTTGGTCACCGTGGCCGGGTTGATATCGACGCAGACCACCTTGACCCAGGCCGGCAGCAGGTTTCCCGTGGCGATCGAGTGTAGCGCCGTGGCGATCAAAAGCGCGAAGCCGACGTTGTGAATGGCCTGGCGCATCCGGTCCTGGGCGACGAGAGTGTCGGTGATGACCTCGGGGAGCGGCCCGTCGTCGCGGATCGACCCCGCCAGCACCAGATCGACTTTCTGCTTGATACACTCGTACATGATGCCCGACTTGAGGATTCCCCCGTCAATGGCCCGGGCAATGCCCCCCGCGCGGCGGATGGTGTTGATGGCGCGCAGGTGGTGCTCGTGACCGTGCTCGATCGCCTCGCCCCGCTCGATCGACACGCCCAGGCTGGTGCCGTAGAGGGCCTGCTCGATGTCGTGCGTGGCCAGGGCGTTGCCGGCGAAGACGGTCTGGATCCAGCCGTCACGAATCAAGCGAGCGACATGAGGCGCGGAACCGGTATGGACGATCGCCGGTCCGCCCACCAGGAGCACCTTCTTGCCCGCGGCATGGGTTTCCCGGACAGCCTCCGCCACGCTCTTCAGGCTGACGGACTTGGGCTTCTCGCTGGAGACGGATGATCCCATGAAGCCGAACAGAGACGCCTCACGGGGACGCTCGACGGGAAGCACCCGCACCCCCGCGTGGCCGACGACGATCGGCAGACCCACGCTCACCCGGATCATCGGCACGCACCGGGCCGTTCCGGTTGCCGGGTCGAGCGCGATCCCGCAATCCATCTCCTGGTCCTGAACCTCGAGCCAGCGGCCCTTGTGGCGAACCTCGGTGCGCTGGTTGGTCGTGCTGTAAAATCCTTCGGGAAACGCGCCTGCGATGTCGGCGGCGGCGGTGCGGGCGTCTTCGGTGTTGATTGGCGAAGCACCGTGCTCGACCAGATCACCCAGAATAGCGTCGATCTCCTCCGGCGTCCCAGCCCGGATGCCGATGCGGGCATAACTGGGGTCAGACCGGCGGACCCCGATCTTGCATTCGTGAATCTCGAACGTCCCGCCCATCTGGAGAATGCGATCGAGAATCTTGGGCAGGAGCAGCGAATCGACAATGTGCCCACGAACCTCGATCTCGTCGACGACGCCCGGAGCCGATGCCTCGGAGAGGCTCCCAGGCCCTGCTTCCCCATCGCCTCGTGCGCGTGTGGTCATTGGCGGCACCGCTCCCTTCCGTCCCGCATGCCCGCCAGTCGCCCGGCCCCTACTATCTTTCTCATCCTATCACGCGCTGGTCCGTTCGGCGAGATCATCCACCTGCTCCCAGCCCGTGCGCGCCAGGCAGAAGTTGTGGCGTCGATTTGATTATACCATACGACGCTTTCCTGCTCCCAGCCCATGCGCGCCAGGCAGAAGTCCCAGGGGCGAGTATGGCCTCTGGCTATGAATCGGCACCTCTCCGGGGCGAAGGATTGGTAGAGAAAGTGTACGAACGGTGCTTTTACCGCCGAGACCTCGAGGCGTTATGTTTAGAAAAATGAACTTCGCGCTAGGCCTTACCCGCGCCGCGGAAACTCTCCTGACTGTATAAAAAAAATTATCATATTCTAATTTGCCATCAGGTTCCTCCGAATATCAACCGCGGAGAGTTCTCGGAATCACGAGGAGGCAATAGGAATGAGCAGGAGAGGCAAGACTGGCTCCTAATCCGTCACGGTGCGACGCGCAACGTCGCGGTCAGGTCCAGCGGAGGCTCGTCGGCCAGGTCCGTGTGCACGCGAAAGACCCGCCGGAGATCTCCCCGGGTGGTTCCCTCCTCGGGTTTGTACCACACCGTCAGAATGTGCAAGGTCTTGCGTGATCCATCCGGAGGAACCACGGAGAAACCGTCGCCGGCTCCTTCCACTTGAGTGATGGCAAACGGACGCGAGGCCCGCAGCACGAACCGGCCCTGCTTTCCAGCCGACGAATTCGTTTCGCCCAACGTCAAGACCGAGGGACTCGCGATCAAGTCTCCGCGCACATAAGCCGTCACCATCACGGGAATGCTCGGGGTTTCGCGATCGTTCGAGAGCAGGCGGATCTCGTCGCGGACGGGACCGGCCGGAGCGTCTGGCTTGATTCCCACGGTCAACCGGTAACTGACGGCTCCGCTGGCGTCGCGCCTGGTCTCCACGAGTTGGGCCGTCAACACGCGGGTGGCCGAGACCATCCGCTCGAACCGCCAGGTTGGCGCTCCGATCCGGTCGATCGTCAAGACCTGGCTGGGCGACTGCCCCTTCCTCACCGTGCCGAAATCGATCGAGCCCGGATTGAGCACAATGTCGGCCAGGATGTTCGAGTTGACCCCCAGCCGAACTTCCGCTTCGCGTCCGCTGGCCGTCACTAGGGTCACGTAAAGGATCGTCGACTTGAGCCCCAGGAAGTTCCGCGTGTCCATCTGGGCTTCGATGACGGCGGTCCCTCCGGGATTGACCGTCGAGGCGCTCGCGCTGCCGCTGGTGCAACCGCACGACGCCCGCAGGTTGAGGATGGTGACCGGTTCGGCCAGCCGATTCACAAGCATGAAGTCATGCTTGACCTTCGCCCCACGGGGAACGGGCCCGAAATGGAAGGCTCGCTCGGGGAACAACGAATCGGCCCAGCCCGCCGCGTTGACGGTGCCCGTCGCGACCAGGCCGAAAAAGAGCCCGCCAAAGGCCCCCAGAACCAAGCGCCGAGTCATCAAAAGCCTCCTGCGATCATCCCGCGACTCTCGGAAGCATCCTGAATTGGGGTCACTCCCCATGAATTCCTATCGGAAGGAACGTCCCCGGCGCTCAGTTTTGAACGGCCTTCCCACCGCTTCGAGTCTTATGGGTCAGGTAAACGGTGAGGATCGTAGCGAATGCAGGAAGGGCGCTCTGGACGACGGGCAGCTTGAAGAGGAGGGTCTGCATCGGGTTGTACCAGGCACCCCGGTGGACGAGGCGCCCTCCCCGAAGCCACATGAACCCACACTCCTCATCGTGCTTCTGCGCATCGAACCCCAGCACGTACTGGCCGGGCAGCGGAACAGGGAGCGCCGAAGCCAGCAGCAAGAACGAGGGATAGAGGACGAGCAGACTGAACTTGGCCGCCTGCG
>JBMFUH010000167.1:1409-9796 GCA_049966735.1 Isosphaeraceae bacterium | reverse complement strand
CAAGACGGTACGTCCGCTCAGTTATCCTTCAGCTTTTCGGGGAAACTACTGTCTATCAGCAACGCGTCAGTAAACCGCTCTAGCCCTGATTTGCACTCGTGCGCGATTCGGCGTCATCGCCGGTCAGTCGCTTCCGCTCGGCATCCATCGCCGCCCGCTCTGCCTGATAGGCCGCGGCCCGGCGCTCCAGCCGCCAGTAACCCAGCCACGGGCCTAGACCGATCGGCAGGAAAAGCAGACCGGCCACCATAAGGCCGATGTCGGGACGGCTGAAGGCCGAGAAGAGCGTCAGGAACATCAGGGCCATGGCGCCGGAAACGATCGTCAAGGACCACGTCACCCGCCGGTACCGCGCCAGTTGCTCCTCCAGCGGTTCAACCCCCAGACGAAGCCTGCCCAGCTTCCGCGCCCAATGCCGCTGCCGCTCCTGCCAGCGATCTTCCAACGCCCGCTGCTCGCTCGACGCGTCTATCCCCATCGACTTCCTTTCCAGTCCAGATCGCCCCTCGGTCAGGGACGCCGAGGTCTTTCGTGTTATTGTAGACTCTGATCTCTGATGACGTAAACGAATCTGATCTGGTTCCGTCGGTCACTTGGGAAGGACTGAAATTCGATGAAGAAACCATGTCGTGTCGTCCTGGCAATCTCCCTGGCGCTCGTGTTCTCCGCGGGCGGGCCGCGGTCGCCACTCAAGGCCCAGGCAGCGCCCCCAGCCTCCGAGTCGATCTCCGCCGCCTTGCAGCCTTTCGTGGACAATCACACGCTGGCCGGGGCGGTGACGCTCGTGGCCGACAAGGACAGGATCCTCGCGTTGAACGCGGTGGGCCACGCGGACATCGCGGCGGGCAAGCCGATGACGGCCGACGCCCTCTTCTGGATTGCCTCGCAGTCCAAGCCGATCACGGCCACGGCGTTCATGATGCTCGTCGACGAGGGCAAGGTGAAGCTCGACGACGCCGTCGAGAAATACCTGCCCGAGTTTCACGGCCAATGGCTGGCCGTCGAGCAAGACGCCAATCACATGCTGCTCAAGAAGCCGCGGCATCCGATCACGATCCGGGAGATCCTCAGCCACACCAGCGGCTTGCCGTTTGCCTCGGCCGCGGAAAAGCCCACGCTCGACCTGCTGCCTCTGCGCGTGGGAGCGCTCACGTATGCGATGTCACCCCTTCAGTTCGAGCCGGGGACGCAATATCAGTACGCCAACGCCGGCCTCAACACGGCGGGACGGATCATCGAGGTCATAAGCGGCATGCCCTATGAAACGTTCCTCGAGACAAGGCTCTTTCGCCCGCTGGGGTTGAAAGACACCACGTTCTGGCCCAATGAGGAGCAGCTTCGCAGGCTGGCGAAGTCGTACAAGCCGAACCACGATGGAACCGGCCTCGAGGAGACGACGATCACCCAGCTCAGGTATCCACTCAACGATCGCGGCCGCCAGCCCATGCCGGCCGGAGGGCTCTTCTCGACGGCCCGCGATCTCGCCCGGTTCTGCCAACTGCTGCTCAACGACGGCGTCTTCGAGGGCAAGCGCTACCTCTCGCACGCGGCGATCCACGAGCTGACGCGGAAGCAGACCGCCGATTCGATCAAGGTAGGCTACGGCCTGGGCTGGTCAACTGACGGCGGCTCGTTCGGCCACGGCGGCGCCTACGCGACCGGCATGAACATCGACCGCAACCGCGGACTGATCACGATCTTCAACGTCCAGCACGCCGGCTTCCCCGGCAACGGCAAGCAAAGTTATGAGGTTTTCAGGAAGGCCGCGGAGAAGGAGTTCGGCAAGGGACGTAGGTGACCGTGGCCAAGACCAACGAGATAGGTGACCGTGGCCAAGACCAACGAGAAAAACGCCGCCGGTTCGGGCGCGAAGGTGGTCGCCCGGGTTCGGCACACCGGAGGGGGCGCGTTCGATGCCGCGCGGCTGGCCCGTATCGTCGGCGACGCTGACTCAGGTGACGAAACAGGGCCGGGAACAGATCTCGGCGATCATGGCGGCACGGGCCGCTGCTGTGGAGAAGCTGGTCGAAGCCGCGTGAGTCACCACGGAAGACCATGCTCGAAAACGGGTTAGAAAACCTTGCCCGGCGTAGACGATTCGTGGAGTTAGTAGTACAGAATGTCATAGTCCGATCCTTGCCGTTCACAGGTGCGAGCAAAAAAGATTTTCGGATATCCAAAACCCCGCCCTGGTGCACCTGGAGCGTGCCGTCTGACTGAAGTCGACTCTGTAAATTCCCTTGATTTGCCATCATAACCAGATGCTGTATTTTATCTGGTTGTCCAAATGACTGAGAGGTCGCCCTTCTTGCCAATCCAGGATTTTGACGGGTCGATCGCGGAATGGGCGATTTCCGGAAGAGGGTCGAACAACCTGCTTGATATCGTGGCTCAGACCAGGTTGAGACATGCTTTTTGCATGTCTTTCGTGGCGGCAACGGTGAGATTTCTCAAATTGGGCCTGGAATCCTGCTCGCATGCATCGTATTCTAAAGGGAGAGGCATATTGGCCTCGAACGTCCTCGCGGATTCGATTAAGTTGGCGGTCCCATTCGTACACGGGGCGTTGATGTTCTATGATCAGAGAAGAGGCTGTGTCGCCATCGGCAAGAGACGACGGTTGCCTTCAGGGGGGAATGAAGCCCCAGCGTCACCGACTGTTGAGACGTGGTGAAGGGAGGTTCTGACCTTGGCTGTCGGCGGGGATGAAAAGAAGCGAACGCCTCGGTCGTATCGCCCCACGCTGGAGGCTCTGGAGGCGCTGCGCTTGCTTTCGAGTGCCGGTCCCACCGCGCAGGTGGCCGGACTTGCCGCCGAGCACAATATCCTGCCCGATCCCGCGGCTGGCCCATTGCCGGTCTTGCCCGATCGACCAGCGTACTCGAGTGATGCCTGGGACGCGGCCCTCTACCAGACGCACCTGGCCGACCTGCTCTCCAGTCCCGGTCCCGCCGTTTCAAGCCCGGCAGCCGTGGCCGCTCCCGCCTGCCAGAGCGACCCCGCGGCGTTGGCCTCGGGGCTGTCCCAGCTCAACAAGTATCTCAGCCGAGCATGGTATCGCGCGGCCATCCCCGTCCAGAGCCATGAAGACAGCTCCCAGGCGGTTTACGCGACCTTGCTGCAACACCTGGGCCGGGCTCGCTTCGATGCGCTGGTCAGCGACGTGGGGCATTCCGGAATTAAAGATGTCTTCACGCGTGAGACCAATGAAGGCGCGGCGTTCTTCCGTGCTGTCGACATGGTGAAGAAGCGAGCCCAGCGCGAGCGGTTGTACCAGTCGCTCGATGCCGTCGAACCGCCCGCATCATCCGTCTCGGGCGAGACGCAGTCCTGGCGCGAGGCCCTGCGCGAGGCCATCGACCACAACCTCAGCCCCCGCGAGGCCAGCCTGATCAACGACACCCTGATGGGCAAGACCCCCGCCGAGATCGCCCTCCACTGGGGCGTCGCCCCCAAGACCATCAGTAACGAGAAGACCCGCGTCCTCCAGAAGCTGCGCGACGTGCTCCTGGCCCAGGCCACGGACTGATTTCCCCACGACTTCTTCCCGTGTCTCCAGATCTGTAGGGTCCGCAGTGCGGACCGTGGGCATCGGCTGGGGATCGGTCCGCACAGCGGACCCTACAAGTAACCCTCGCTGGGTGCTGAGCGAAACTTGCGGATTCTATTTGACAGTGTCATATTCCCCTGATATAACACTGTCATGAACGACTCCTCGGCGATTCTCTGGACGATCCACGAGCTGACGGCTCAGGTCAAGCGCGAGCTGGCGGTGGATTACGCGGGGGCGAGCAGCGGCCGCATCCGCGACGTCCCGGACACGAGGACCATCCGCTACTACACGACGCTAGGGCTCTTGGATCGGCCCGCCCAGATGCGCGGCAGGACCGCGCTTTACGGCCGGCGGCACCTGCTTCAGCTCGTGGCGATCAAGAAGCTTCAGGCGGCGGGGCTCTCGCTCACCCAGGTCCAGAAACGGCTGGCGGGCGCCACCGATCGTCTGCTCCAGAGACTGGCTGGAGTGAGGGCCGAGTCGCGGCCGGATGGGAAGCTCGAACGGCCGGATGGGAGGGGCACTCAGCCTTCAGGCGGCCGCGCGGAGAAGAGTCCCCGCGCCTTCTGGAAGGCTCATCCCCCGCGAGGCTCCGCTTCGCCCGAGCCACGCGAGGTTCCGTCGCAACCGCCGGCCGCCCACCCCGAAACCCCACGGCAGGCTCTGGAACATGAAGAGGTGAAGCCGCTCCAGGCCATCGAGCTGGGCGGCCACGTTATGCTCCTCCTGGCTCCGGCAAGGCCCATTGATCGTGCTGAGCTGCCCGCGCTCCGCCAGGCCGCGGCCCCTTTGATTCGACATCTCAGAATTCACAAGCTGATCCACTCACCTTTGAAGGGAGGCGGCGATGACCCAGGCGCTTCCCCGGTTGACTGACGAGGAACTGGCGTGCTTTCCAGGCGACGATGAGGCTGGCTTCGGCGCGGTCGAGACGCCGCGAGGGCGTCTCCCGCTCCAGGCGCTGGAGGTCAGCGGCCGGATTGACGGCCTCTTGTCTCAGCTCTCGATTCGGCAGACCTTCATCAACGCGTTCGATGAACCGCTGGAAGCGACCTACATCTTCCCCCTGCCCGATCGCGCCGCGGTCCGCGGCTTCAGGATGCGGATCGGATCGAGGGTCATCGAGGGAGTGCTCGAGGAACGCGGCAAGGCGCGCGAGGATTACGACCACGCCATCGCCAGGGGCCAGCGCGCGGCGATCGCCGAGGAAGAACGGCCGGGCGTCTTCACCCTCCGGGTGGGCAACATCAACCCCGGCGAGGCGGCGACGGTGCAGCTCGATCTCGCCGGCCTGTTGCCTTATTCGAGTGGCGAAGTCACGTTCCGGTTCCCGCTGGTCGTGGCCCCGCGCTACATGCCGGGTTCGCCGCTGCCGGGGCCTTCCGTCGGCGACGGCAACGCGGTAGACACCGACGCCGTTCCCGACGCCTCGCGGATCTCGCCTCCGGTGCTCTTGCCGGGCTTTCCCAACCCCGTGCGCCTGGCGCTGGCGATCGACCTGTACGACCCCGGCGGCTGCATCTGCACCCGCGACGTCCGTTCCAGCTTGCACGCGATCTTGACCGAGGAAAACGAAGGCCATCCGCGCATCCGGCTCGATCCCGGCGAGCGACTCGACCGCGACTTCATCCTCCGCTTTCGCCTGGGCAGCCGCGACCCGGAGAAGGCCATCGGTTCCGCGCTCACCATTCATCCCGACAGCGACGGTGACGGCCAGAACGGGACCTTCGCGCTGACCTTGATACCGCCGGCCGATGTTGACGTGCATATACGTCAGCGCGACGTCGTCTTCGTGCTCGATCGTTCGGGATCGATGGAAGGCTGGAAGATCGTGGCGGCGCGGCGGGCTCTGGCCCGGATGGTTGACACCCTGGGCGAGGCGGATCGGTTCGCCGTCCTCGCCTTTGATGACAGTGTGGAAACACCTCCCGGCCAGGCCGCCGGACTCCTTCCCGCGACCGACCGCAACCGGTTTCGCACCCTTGAGTACCTCGCGAAGATCGACGCCAGGGGCGGGACCGAGATGGCCGAGCCGCTCGCGCAGAAGATGGACCGGTTGACCGGGAAAGGTTCGAAAACTCCCCGGATCGAGTCGCGAAGAGAGCCGCGCGACCGCATCCTCGTGCTCGTGACGGATGGCCAGGTCGGCAACGAGGACCAGATCCTCCAGCGGCTGGGCAAGAGGCTCCGCGACGTCCGCGTCTTCGCGCTGGGAATTGACCGCGCGGTGAACGAGGCATTTCTCCGCAGACTGGCCGAGTTGGGAGGCGGGCGCTTCGAGCTGGTCGAATCGGAAGACCGGCTCGACGAGGTGTTGACAGCGGTTCATCGTCAGATCGGCACGCCCTTGCTCGCAGGACTGGACCTGGCGGCAAAGGGATTCACCTTCGAGCCTGAATCGCTGGTTCCCGAGCGTTTGCCCGACCTCTTCCCCGGCGCACCGGTGGTCGTGCTGGGCCGGTACCAGGGACGACCGGTCGGCGATCTGAGCGTTCGGGCGGTTGACGCCGCCGGTAAGGCGTGGTCGGACACCATCGAGACATGTCTGCGCGACAATCCGGCCATCGCTGCCGCCTGGGCGTGGGGCCAGGTTCGCAAGCTCGAGGATCAGTACGTTGTCGGCAAGGGGGACCTGGATGACCTCGAGCGGCAGATCATCGCCGTCTCGCTCCGTTTCCACGTGCTCAGCCGGTTCACGGCTTATGTCGCCATCGACACATCCGAACCCGCCAACACGAGCGGCCGGCTGCATCGGATCACCCAGCCGGTGGAGATGCCCCAGGGATGGAGGCTGGGTGGCTTCGCTGCCGCCGCGTGGGCTCCTGCTGCTGCGTGCCTCCCTATTACCGGACACATGTTGCGTGCTTCCGCTCCCATCGATGCCTTGTATCAGGCTTTCGACGCCGACAGTCTGTGCCACGCCGAAATGGCACCCCCACCGCCCATGGCCGCTTCCGCCGCTCCACCCGACGCGACCACGTGGGTCGAGTCGCTGGATCTGGTCCTGAGAGGGCGATTGCCGAGTCCTCAACAGGCGGCCCGCTGGGTCGCCGAGGTTGCCGAGGCCAGTCAGCAATCCCACGAGCAGGGCTTCGACTGGTGCGATATCCTTCCCGCGGACATCTCGATCCGGAGCGATGGCAAGGCCGTGATCACGGACCCCTTGCGGTTGTTGAGCGTCGAGGGGCCGGTGGACGAGACATCCGGCAATCTCGCGCACGTCGCCCCCGAGCGGCTGGAGGGTGCGGCAGTGGTCGATCACGCTCGATGCGCGGTCTAAAGCCTGGGCGTCCTGTTGTACCAGGCCTTGACCGGCGTCTTGCCGTTCGAGGGAGGCGGCCTGGAGCTGATCCGGCGCATCCTGCACAAGCCGCCGCGCAAGCCACGCACGATTCGCCGGTCGATTCCCGAGGAGCTCCAGGTCATTTGCCTCAAGGCCATGGCTCGAAAACCCGAAGAGCGCTATGCGACGCCCGGCGAACTGGCCCTGGCGTTGCACGCGTTTCTGGGCCTTCAGCCGGAGCGCAAGAAAGGCTTCTGGAAGCGCAAGTGAGAAGGTCACTCGCGACGGTCGCTCTGGCATGCCACTCTTCCTTGCGATACCCTGAAGCGGTGGAAGCGAGTTCTGGCACGGCTGAGACGGGAGTGTCTTGACTCATGGTCCGCGCACGATACCCGATGCTCTTCTGGTCGTTGGCTCTGGCGACACTGCTGTCGACGGCGGTCGCGCAGGACAAATCTGAGAAACCTCAACCGGCGCCGAAGGCCGAATCCAAGCCGGCGCGCAAGAAGCTGAAACCGAAGCCCAAGGAGAAGAAGCAGAAGAAGGCGGCCGACGATTCCAGTGCCCCGCCGGTGGTGATGTCCAAGGCGGCCGCGCTGGCCCGGCGACCGCGGAGCATCTTCCTCGCGCCCCCTGGCTCAACCTCGAGAGATGGAGACCGCTACAGCCAGCAAGAGACGGACTGGAGCGAGATTCCGCCCTGGCGGCAGGCCTCGTTTTTCGGAATCAGGGCGCGAGGACAGTTCTTCATTTACGTGGTGGACCAGTCGGGCAGCATGCTCAACGACGACCGCTTGATCCGGGCCAAAATCGAGCTGCGCCGGAGCGTCTTCGCGCTCCAGCCGCCGCAGCGGTTCGAGGTGATCTTCTACAACGAGGAGGCCACGCCCATGCCGGGCGGTCCGATGTCTCGCCCGGCCGATCCGCTGAACAAGAACCAGCTCAACTCCTGGCTGCGCTTGATCGGCGCCGACGGCGAGACCGAACCACGTGCCGCGTTGAAGTTGGCCATCGCCTTGCGGCCCGATGCCATCTTCCTGCTCTCCGACGGCGAGTATCCCGACGGAACCGTCGAGGCGGTCGCCCGGGCGAACCGCGCCAAGGTCCCGATCCACTGCGTGGACCTCTCCGGCGGCGAGGCCGGCGATCACCTGAGGCGCATCGCCCGCGACAGCGGCGGCCAGTACGCCTCCCGCCCCGGCAGCTTGCAAGCGGCGCCGTGAGGGGGGCTGTTTCCTGAAATCGTTCACTCGCGATAGAGCTTCCAGGTCTTCATGACGTCCAGGCCCGAGAGGGTCAGAGAGATTCCTGGTTGAGCAGTTCGTCCCAGCTCGACACGATCACGAGGCGGTCCCCGAGGAGCTCGAGCTTTTCCAGATTGGAAATGGCTTCCAAGCGGGCTTTGACCGTCGTATCAGGCTCGCCGAAGCGAATGCGACCCTGGCGCAGGATGATCTCCCGAGCCTCTTCGGCCTTGCCTTCGGCCAACCCCTTGACTCGCCCTTCTTCTATGAACGCCTGGATGGTCGATGATTCGCGCATGGCCGTGAT
>JBMFUH010000167.1:0-1309 GCA_049966735.1 Isosphaeraceae bacterium | reverse complement strand
CTCGCCCTTCTTCTATGAACGCCTGGATGGTCGATGATTCGCGCATGGCCGTGATCCCTTCAAAACAGTGTTTGATCAGTTCCCAGGGAAACCGCAGGCCCGCCATGATAGCGGCCGACGTCCAGAACTCGCTGATCTCGGCCGTAGCGGCCGACGGATCCACCCGCTCTTTCAACCGCTCGACGATGATGGGAACCTCATCCGCGTTCCGGGCACTGAGAGGTGCCAGCCTCAGGAAGCCGATGCCCGCCCCCAGGATCGTCTCGGTCTCCCATTGCCAGGCCCTGACTAAATGATAGCAGAACTCAAGCCGGCAGCGGCCGTCAGGTGATTGCTGCCGCAAGACCCCGGTCAGCTCGGGTCCATCCGCGCCGGGGTGGAGCAAGATCGCCACGGTATGCACCGGCAGGTCATGCTTCACGTTCAACATCGCATTATACCGCAAGAGCCGCCGGGGAAGCGTGGAATCGTAGCCCGTCTGGAGCTCGATGTGCACCAGCCAGGGCGCTGGGCCGTCCACTCGAATCACCTTGTCGGCCTCGGCCGGGACGGAGGAGAGATCGGAGTTCATCACGCGCACCGGCTCACCGTGGAGCAGCCCGAGCTGGTTCAGCCAGTCGGCCGGGTACTTTTCCAGGAGTGAACGGGCGAGCGTATCAAAGAGCTTGGATATCATGTCTCTCGCACTTCATTGATACAACGAAACCCCAGGCAGCGGCCCCTGGCGGCGGCAGGGCGTCGGCCCGGTGGGTCGCCGACCGACGAGGGTGGCTGTATGGCATTCGCTCATCTCCACGCCGGCGAGTTGCAACCGCTCGGGGCCAGCCATGACCATCTCCTTTTATTGGAAGCGCCGAACGCTCAACGACCCTTGCTCGTCGTGGCACTCTTCGTGCTACTCTTTTTGGGCGGGGAGACCGGGCCGACCCGCTGACGGATCGCCTGCATGGCGCTGCGGGCCGCCATCTGGACGAGCTGATCGCGGTCGGCGGGCAGCGACATCATCGTTAACAGGGCTTCCTTCCCGCCCAGGTCGCGCAAAAGTCGCAGGCCTGCCGCCGCAGGTCCGCGTCGGGATTCTGGAGCAGCGCGATCAGGGCCGGTTCGGCGGCCGGGCCGAGCTTGCGCAGGGCCTCGTCCGTCGCGATGCTGTCCTGTTTGAGGTGTTCGGCAAGCGGACCGGCCGCTCTCGCATCGCCGATCTTGCCCAGAATTTCCGCGGCCTTCCAGCGCACTCCATGGCGTGAGTCGTCCAGCTTCTTGATCAGAGCCGGCACCGTCTCCTCGGTCCGCCAACGGGCCATCGTTC
>JBMFUH010000166.1:0-9810 GCA_049966735.1 Isosphaeraceae bacterium | reverse complement strand
TGGGCCCCTCCGCGACTCAGTCTACCGGAGGACTCCCATTTCGGCTGGACCAATTCTCGGGGAGCAGGCCAAATCGGTTGATTCACATTCCCCAACCCAACGGTCCACCTCGCCACGTGATCTGCTCGAACATTTCCTTCAGCCGCTGCCCCTTCCGCGGGTTGAGCAGGCGGACATGGCCGATGCGGCCCAGAAGGTGGGCGCGGAAGTCAGTGTGCCCGGCGCGGTTCTGGCTGGCCGGGCCGTAACGCGCGCAGTTGTGGAGGATGGCCTTCAATTCGTCGTATTCGGAGCGAGCCACATTGGGATGCGCGTTGAGGACCACGCCCGCGGCCTGCTGGCGAATGCCTTGACGCATGACGCGCGTTTTCCTGTGCTGGACTGTGAATCCCTCTTCCAGGGCGATGGCCGCGACGTGCAGGGCGAACCGCTGGACCGACCGGGCGAACTCCTCGTCGCCCGAGAAAACCAGGTCATCGGCGTAGCGGGTGTAGCAGGCGCCCGACGCCTGGGCCAGGCCCGCCAGCCGCGCGTCGAACCGGCGGGCGCACAGGTTCGCCAGCGCGGGAGACGTCGGCGCGCCTTGCGGCAGGTGCGGCTGCGCGAAGAGCCCGCGCGATCGCCAGGCGTCGGGGCTTCGCGTCGGCAACGCGCGCTCGATCTCTTGCGTGATCGCGATCGGCACCGAATTGGTGCACAGGCCCGCCAGCATTCGCGCCACGTCTTCGGGATAACCCGCCGTGAGCCAGATCGCGACCACGCGCGTGAAGGTGATCGAGGGGAAGAAGTCGCGCAGGTCCATCTTGAGCACGACCCGACGGGCGGCATGAGGCGCCACGAACGTCGCGACCGATCGGCCGCGGCGAAACCCGTGCGCGGCGTCGTGGGCGGGGATGGCCGCGAGGAGCTCCGCCAGCAGCGTGCGTTGAATGGCCTTGAGCCGCGGCTTGGGAGATTCGATCAAGCGGAGCGACCCTGATGCCTTGCGAATCCAGCGATAGCGATAGTGCCGTAAGGGCTCGTGATGCGTCGTGCGCTCACGCCCTTGGCAATCGGCCAGCCACTCCAGCCGGCCCAGGTCGACGTCGAGATGCTCGGCCAGCGCGGCGGGGGTGGTGATGGCCGGCACCGTCCAGGTGCTTGGCGGACCAGCCGCGGGAGCCATTGGCGGCGGTTCCGCGGCGGCAGCGATTTTCGGTTTGAGCCGGACTTTCGGATCACGGCAAGCGCGCCCGAACGTCGCGTCCCGGCGGAGGAACTCGGCCAAGCGTGCCGCGCGCGACGGCTTGCCGTCCGGGAAGGCCGCGAGCACACGGCCCGCCAGCGGCCCCAGCCAGCGCCATTTGCGGCCCAGGGCGATTCTGCCTTGCTCGAAAAGCGCGGTCTTTTCCCAGGGGCCGGAGAGAAAAGCGCGGGCGAGCCCGGCGGCGATCAGGTGCAATCTGGCGACAGGTCCCGACAGCGGCGGTACGCTCCAACCGATCTTGTCTGGCGTGAGAGGGTGTGCGCGACGAGCGCACCGTGTCTCACGCGCGGAATTGCCTGAGTCACAAACGTCCCACGGGGTAACCCCGGAGCGGCGAAGCAACCGTCTGGAGGGCGGCCGTTCCACCTGCTTGAAGCGCCCGCCGCCGTCACACGGAACACTTCCCTCTTACCGGATTCGCGCTGCCTCGTCAACGATCCGTCTGCTATACCTTCCTCGGTCTCCGGCGCGAGTTTTTCCTTGGGAGGGCGAGCCTCCGTCGCGTGACAGCCTCCCGGCGAGCCCGCGGGGAAGACGGGCTCAGCAGGAGCTTTGCCCTCCCGAAGCGGATCACTCGTGACCGCTCGAGGTATAAACCCGGCGCAAGGCAAACCGGCTGGCGCAGACAAGAAAGGTCGCCCGGCCGAACCGCGACTTCCCGCTCCGAGGGAGTGCGCGGGCCGCCCGGGACGACCGTTCGGTGAGGTGGTCATCCTTCACGATGCAAGACGTGCCTCTTCGGTTGGAGAAGAGGCAAGGCTCGCCGCGGGTGACCGCCGGAACGTTTCGATCGTCCGGCTCGTAAGACGACGCCGGCGACGTCACCGAGCGGGGATCAAAGCAGGGGAACCCGCTCCTCAACCCGATGTCACACGTACCGGAAAAACCCACCCGGCAGGCGAGCCAGGGCCTGAGGCCGTGACGCGGACGTGACCCATCGTCTGATCGGGCACCTGTCATCACGATTCGCCCGGCGTTCCCCAGCGGACCCACCGGGCATTGCCTCCAAAAGAACCGTAGGCCGTGAATCGGCACTCGGGGCGTCGATGTGAAAGGAAGACGCGCCGGTGGGTCGATGTACGAAATGGGGAGATTCTTGAGCCACGGATCAACGCGGATGGACACGGATGGGAATGCGGTCGTAGAGTCCGCCCAGCGCAGCGCGGCCACGGCGGAGAGGTATGCCGTGAGGATGGATGCTCAATCAACCTGCGGGTCGCGCAGGGGCTTTTTGGCCTGGAAGCGCCTCAGAACGTCGAGGTGAATCCGGCGGTCGGAAGATGGGCATGTTACGTTAGCCCTGCTGTTCTACTTGTTGCTGGAACCTCTCAAGTAATCTCTCCGTCTTTCTCAATGCCCGTTCTCGTCTCGGAAGGAACACGTTCTTCACCCAGTCCTTATGAGGGGGCAATGTCTTTCCATCCCGCATTTTCCTTGTCGGGCAACGGTCGAGATTGCCCTTACCGCGCCATTGTCCCGTCCGCGAGCGTTTACGCGCCTCCGGTCGGGCCCGGCGACGATCCGTCAACGGCCGTTTGGCGCCGTCGCTTCTTCGTCGGCAGCAGCTCCACAACAGCAATCTGCCCCACCACCTGCCCATCGATGACAAGGTCGATCGAGTCTCCTTCACCCAAAACGACGCGCGAACGGTATTCGCCCTGGTCCGGTCCGGAAAAGACCTCCACGCGCCGGTGCACCACGTCGATGATCCAGTAGAAGGGAACCTCTCCCGCCGCGTAAACGCGAGCAAGTCTTCGGTCCTTGGCGACGCTGGTACGGGAGATTTTCACAGTGAGAGCGATCTCCCCAGGCCCGGGATGCATTTCCTCGTAATCTTCCGGCACCCCTTGGGCAACGGAGCTGTCCGGCTCCGGCTCGCTCTCGCGGCCCGGAACGCGCACCGGCTTCTCGATCCGCACATGCCAGCCGGTGGGCAGAAGCGCGTGAATCCGCCGCCACGACCGCTCCGACGAGCTGCAATGCGGCCCTTTCTTGGTCATCTTCTCGACGATCCTCCCCTCGATCAGCTCGAACCGATTGGACTCCGGCAAGATTCCCCGCGCCACCATCTTGTCGTAGGTCTCGACCGACAGGCCCTTGACGCTCGTTGTGCTCATCGCGCATTTCCTCCCGATTCAACGCATCACTCCCCTCCGTTCGGGCCCGGCGACGGCGATCCGGCCGGAACCGGCGGCTCGACCTCGACTCTCTGAATCAGCATCACGTCGATGATGTGCAGCCGCTCGTCTTGGTCGTAAACCGCAGCCGACCGCTCCGACCGCACCATGATCCATTCCGGATGGTCCACCCGAATCCGGCCCCCGTCCGCCGCCACGATGGCGAACGGCCGGAACGGCCGCGCGCGAATCACTTCCCGCAAGTCTTCCGCTCTCACTTCGCACCCCCTTCCCTCTTCCTGAGTTCTTCGACGATTTCTTTCTTGAGGATCGGCCGGAGAGTGTCGCTCAGGTACTCCGCCATGCCGACCCCCGGAAGCGATGCAACGACCTTGGCGTCGGCCGCTACTTCATCCGCGATGCGTACCAAGGTCCCGAACCGTCTGGTTTCTGCGACGGCAGGCCTCCCGGTCTTCTTCACGGTTGCTTTGCGCGCCACGGTTGCCCCCATGCTCACGGTACAACTCCGGTTGACCAAGCGCTCATTGTAGCAAATGCCAATCAATCCACGCCGACTGGCAAATCCGGCAATGCGGCTCAGAACCTGATTCCCCGGTCGCCGGCGGGGAAAGCGCCCCAGCCGAGCTTGTCGCGGAGGGTGCGGTAGAAGCTGTGACCGGGCAGGCGGACCATGGGGAACGGCGTCTTGTCCCGACGGATGACGACACGGTCGCCGGCCTGGAGGGGGATCTGCACCTGGCCGTCGATGATCAGCACGGTGGCGATCCCCTCGCCGCGCGGAGTCATCTCGATGGTCCGATGGGCGCTTTCCACCACCGGGCGCTGGGTCAGCGTGTGCGCGGCCAGGGGCGTGACCACGAACATGTGAGCGTTGGGCGGCAGAATCGGGCCGCCGGCGGAGAGGCTGTGCGCGGTTGAGCCGACCGGCGTGGCGATGATCAGGCCGTCGCCCCGGTAGGTCATCACGCTTTCGCCGTCGATGGACAGGCCAATCTCGATCAAGTGGAAAAACGGCGCCGCGCGGATCACGGCATCGTTGAGGCCGCGAAAGGCTCGTGTTTCTCCGCTGGCCCGCATGAGCGTGCAAGACATCGTCATCAGATTCTCGACCGTGTACCTGCGCTGGGCCAGGTCGCTGAGACGGTCGAAGAAGTCGGCGGGGGTCAGTTCGGCGAGAAAGCCCAGCCGCCCGACATTGACGCCCAGAACGGGTGTCGGATGGTCCTCCATTCGCCGGGCGGTGTGCAGCACGGTGCCGTCGCCCCCCAGGACGATGGCGATGTCGGCCGGCAACCTGGAGAGGTCGGAGTCGGCGGACAGGTCAATGCCGGCCAGCTCGATCCCCGGCGCGGAGTTCACGGCCGCTGCCATGCGCTGGGTTTGAGCGTGCACTTCCTCCCGTGAGCCGTTGCCCAGGAGCATCAACCTCAGTGGCGGCTGGGACTGGTCGGACGGAGGGGGAGATTGCTCCATGATGCTCGGTGTGCCCCAGCCGGGTGTGATGGTCGGGGAGGTAAGCCGGACTGTCCGGGTGACTCCCCGGCTACCATGACAACCGAAACCGTCGCGTGGGACAAGGTTTCAATCTCAGGACTCGACCGAGAGGACGGCGGGAGCGGACTTCGAGCCCATTCCATTGGTGTGGAGCGGACCGGTCAGCGATTCGATTTCGGGCAGAGGCAGGCCGACCGAGCGGGCCAGCTCGACGGCCGAGCGGATGATGCCCTCCAGGTCGAGGCCAACTTCGGCAAGCTGCTCGTCGCGTTCGGCGTGGAGGATGAACTGATCGGGCAGGCCCAGCCGGCGGACGTGCCCGGTGGAGATGCCGGCGTCGCTGGCTGCCTCGAGCACCGCCGAGCCGAAACCGCCCATCAGGCAGCCCTCCTCGACGGTGAGCACGAGGCCGCATTCCTCGATGGCCTTGCAGATGGTGACCCGGTCCAGCGGCTTGACGAAGCGGGCGTTGATCACGCCCACGCGCAGACCGTGGCGTTCGCGGAGCTCGATCGCCGCGCGGACGCAGGTGCCCAGAAGCGCGCCGCACGAGACGATCATGCCGTCGGTTTCCCATTCCAGGATCTCTGCCTGCCCCAGCTCGATGGGCTGGGGATCGCGGTCGACGCCCTCCAGGGTGGCCCTGGGGTAGCGGATGGCCACGGGGCTGGAGTGCTCGAGCGCGAACTCGATCATCGGGTTGATGTCGTGTTTGTCTCCGGGCGCCATGATTACCATGTTGGGGAAGACGCGCAGGGAGGCGATGTCGTAGCTGCCGTGGTGAGTCGGTCCATCGGCGCCGACGAGCCCGGCGCGGTCCAGGCAGAAAACGACCGGCAGGTCCTGGAGCGACACTTCCTGGAAAATCTGATCATACGATCGCTGGAGGAACGTGCTGTAGATATCCACGACGGGCCGGGCCCCTGCCTTGGCCATGCCCGCCGCGAACGCGACGGCGTGACTCTCGCAGATGCCCACGTCGAAGAACTGGTCGGGAAAGGTGTTGCGGATCTTCTGCAACTTGTTCCCCTCGCACATGGCGGCCGTGACGATGGCGACCTTGGAGTCGCGGCGGCAAGCATCGAGCAAGGCCGCGCTGACGGCGTCGGTGTAAGTCAGGCTCGACGCCAGCTTGAGCGGAATGATGCCGTTCGCGGCCTTGCGGAAGGGGGCCGGGGCGTGGAACTTGACCGGGTCTTTCTCGGCCGGCTCGAAGCCGTGCCCCTTGTTGGTGAGGACGTGCAGCAGGATGGGCCCGTCCATCGCCTTCACCTTCTCGAGGTAGCTGCGCAGTCCCTTGAGGTCGTGGCCGTCGATGGGCCCGAGATAGGTAAAACCAAGCTCCTCGAAGAGCATCCCGTGGTGCAGCGAGGCCTTGATGGCGTCCTTGAACTGCTGGAACCAGCGCTCGGCATGCTCGCCGACCAGCGGGATGCTGGGCAGGAGCGTCTTCATGCGCTTGTTCCAGTCAAGGTAGGTCGTCGACATCCGCGCGCGGTCGAGATAATCGGCAACGCCGCCGACTCGCGGGCAGATTGACATCTTGTTGTCGTTGAGGATGACCAGAAGCTTGGTTTTCAGTCCGCTCGCATGATTGAACGCTTCGAAGACGATGCCCGAGGGAAGCGCTCCGTCGCCGATGACGGCGACCGAGTGCCGTTCCGGGCGGCCCATGATCTGGTCGCCGACCTTGAGCCCCAGCGCGGTGGAGGGAGCGCAGCCGGCATGTCCGGTCATGAACAGGTCGAAGGGGCTCTCGGCCGGGTTGGGGTAGCCCATCAGGCCCCCGCGGGTCCGGATCGTGTGCAGCAGCGCGGCGCGGCCGGTAATCAGCTTGTGGGGGTAGATCTGATGGCCGGTGTCCCAGATCAGCCGGTCCTGCGAGAAGTCGAAGCTCAGGTGCAGCGCCAGGCACAGCTCGACCACGCCCAGGTTGCTGGCGAAGTGAGCCGATCTCCGGCCCACCACCCCGATCAGCTCGGTGCGCATCTCCTCGGCGAGCTGGCCGAGTTCCTTGTCCGAGAGCTTCTGGAGGTCTGCCGGCGATCCGATCCGTGCCAGCAGCGAATCCGCACTGATCATCAACGATCCCTTTCCAAAAGAGCCAGCGCCAGCTCGCGCAGGCGGTGTCCGCGCGAGCCCAGGGGGGCAATCGCCGTCACGGCTTCGTCGGCAAGCTGCTGGGCTCTCCGGCGACTGCCATCAATACCCAGGAACCTCGGGTAGGTCCACTTCCCCAGATCGGTGTCCTTGCCGACGCGCTTGCCCAGCTTGGTCTCGTCTCCCTGCACGTCGAGCAGGTCATCGATGATCTGGAAGGCCAGACCGACAGCTCGTCCGTAGCGATCGAGGGCGTCGACTTCCGCCTGGGGCGCTCCGGCAATGACAGCGCCCATCACCAGCGGGGCCCGCAAAAGCGCCCCGGTCTTGCGGCGGTGGATCGCTTCCAGCTCGACCAGTGATCCCTGGTTTCCCCGGTCGAGCGCCTGTTCCTCCGCCTGGAGATCGGCCATCTGGCCGCCGACCATGCCGCTGGGGCCGGCTGCTTCCGCCAGGATGCGCACGCACCGCAGCGCCACGGCCGTCGGTGAGACCTCGCGCGCCACCAGTTCAAACGCCAAGGTCAACAGCCCGTCCCCCGCCAGGATCGCCGTCGCCTCGTCAAACGCCTTGTGACAGGTGGCCCGTCCCCGTCGCAGGTCATCGTCGTCCATCGCCGGCAGGTCGTCATGAATCAAAGAATAGGTGTGAATGAACTCCAGGGCGCACGCGGCTCCCATGGCGCACCCGCGCTCGCCAGCACACGCCTCCGCCGCCATCAAGCAGAGAACAGGCCGCAACCGCTTTCCGCCTCCCAGCACGCTGTATCGCATTGCCGAGGCCAGCCGCGCCGGCGTCCCCGAGCCGGAAGCCAGCTCTTCTTTCGGTAAATATCGATCCAGTGCTTCCTCAACCTGGCGCCGGGCCGCCTCCAGGTAGTCGCGGAGCGGGATGTCGACGGATATTTGAAGACAACTCGACATGGGACAAATCGTGACGTCACTTCACCTGCATCCGGGCCAGGACGCTGCATGCACGCGATTGCACACATCGTGGGGCTTCCATCCCCGATCGTCCGGTGCACTCGATATTGTTGACAGTCATCCCCAGAATGTCCACATGCCACCTTAAAAAAACTTTGTGCCGCAAAGCGTAGGCGCTAGCCTGCAACCGAATTCAAGATGGTAGCGGTGGAGGAATGGAGGGGCTAGATAAAAGGTAAGGGCGGATATCGTTTCACAAATCCTTTTGTTATCAAGTCTTAAGTTCTGTGGGAAGAGGAAACCGGCGAAAGCGCGGGATGGCTGGATGTTTAGCTGCGCTGGTGGTGGCATCGTGTACAGTTGTGGGACGGACATTCCTGTCCGTCACGGTCGGGTAGGACGGACATTCCTGTCCGTCACGGTCGGCGGCAGAGTCGGCGGGGTCAGAGACCCGCGCCCAGCGGAAGTGATCCCACCCCCAGCCATGATTGGGCCATTCGGGGAGAGCGAAGCCGGGACCGAAGGGGTGGCATGAGGTGGGAAATGGGCATTTTCACCCAATTTGTCGGCAATCGGCTCCGGGCAGCTCTTGCTGCTTGCAGGTGCAGCGACTACATAGCCCATTCCGTTACTTCGGCAACCTGAATCCGAGTCGTTTGCTCATCCATGAATCGCTCGGCCATTTGGGCTCTGGCTGCTCTTCCTCCGTGAGCCAACCTTCCAACCACCTCCTGAATGACAGACCTTGATCCCAAAATGAGTTGCCCCAATTGGCCTGGGCATCCGCCCCTTCGAGCTCGGCGTCCAAGTTGTTTGGGTCCCAGAGGATCATTGGGAGTTTTGGGTACTCGCGATCTACACAGGACCACATTCCGCATCCGTAATTGGCCAGCGGAAGCAGGCGCAATGGCCAACGCCAGACAGGGTTCTCTTTTGCCAGCTTCGCCATGTTTTGGTAGCAGGTTTCGAGCGTGCAACCGTCCAACTTCGCTCCGCCTTTCGTTCCAACGATGCCGTATTCGGGACCAAAGCCGCCATTCGCAACCGTTGCATAGAGGCCGCGGAGCAAATCGGGAAGCCTGAAGCCCAGCGCGGCCTCGGCGTCTTGCACCGCCTTGTCAGTGGCGGGCCGAACGGCTTTCCGGGGATGGATGCCGCCGCCAGTAGCACGCTCGCGATCCGCGTTGCGCTCCTGCAACCGTTGAACCAGACGTTTGTCGGATGTTCGCATTTCTCACCGCTCGCAACCACTCTGCCGGTTCATCTGTAATAGACATCCGAAAAGTCGGGGACTGTGTGTGGGCCAGCCACTCTTTAGCCTCGCGCCGGCGCAAGCGATGGGGAAAGTGGCCGGCGCCTCATGTTCCTCCGCCGCGGGTCAGGCCGGTCCCCGCCCCTGACAGTTCCCTTGCCTTTTCGGTCTCCTGTCCGCCGATGAGGCGGTCTTGATATTGCTATCGCTTTGTTAGCCGTCGAGCGCTCCACCGAGACCGAGCTGCCGGCGTATGAGCGCGCGGAGGGTGTTTGGGATCTCCGTATGCCGGGGAATCGGTGCCTGCCGCCCGTTGGCCGGATTGCGGTAGAGATCGTGGCGCTTGCCGTGCCGTTGAAGGACACATCCGGCCGCCGTCAACTCGCGGATCAAGGCCTGCCGCTTCATACCTCCAATTCCACAGGCCGCCGACGAGCAGTGGACGGAGCCGGCGGACGGTCCTCAGTGACCATGAGCTCGTAGGCGTCCTGAATGTTCTCATCGAGCTCTTCCAAGGTCTTACCCTGGCTGAAGACACCGGGCACCTCGACGAGCCGGCCGACGTACCAATCCCCATCGCGCCAGTACTCGAGCGTGAACTCATGCCGCATGGACGTTCCTCGGCGGTCAGATGTCCCCATACTGATACATCACCCC
>JBMFUH010000165.1:0-9875 GCA_049966735.1 Isosphaeraceae bacterium | reverse complement strand
GCGGACCCTACGATATTCAATGAGTGCGCAAGCCGACTGCAAACCGCTCTAGGCAGTAGGCAGTAGGCAGTGGGCAGTAGTTGTCAGTTGTCGGAAAAGACAAAGATGCCCCGAAGGGGCGGAACAAATCAGCACGGGGCAACGCCCCGTCCGTGAGCAACGGGCATGAAACCTGAGCGATTTCGCCAAATCACGTCGCGGTACAGTGGGCTCCGCATCGCGGTTGTCGGTGATTTCTGTCTCGACCGCTATCTCGAGATCGACCCCGCGCGGAGCGAGATATCCATCGAGACCGGATTACCCGTTCATAACGTCGTCCGCGTTCGCGCCCAGCCAGGCGGCGCGGGGACGATCCTCAACAACCTGGTCGCGCTGGGAGTCGGCCGGATCTTCCCATTGAGCTTTTGCGGTGACGATGGCGAGGGCTACGAGCTGCGCCGGGAGCTGGCAAAGTCGCCGGGAGTCGTGCTCGATCACTTCGTCACCAGCCCCGAGCGACGAACATTCACGTACTGCAAGCCGCTCCTGATCGAGGCTGGACGCGAGCCCGTCGAACTGAACCGGCTCGACTCCAAGAACTGGACGCCCACGCCCGATGACCTCGTGAAACGGCTGGCGGACGGTCTGCGCTCGATCGCGCCCGCGCTGGACGCCCTCATCGTGATGGAGCAGGTCGACCGGGCCGAGACCGGCGTGGTGACCCGCGGACTGCTCGACGTGATCGCCCAGATCGCCAGCGCTCGGCCGGACTTGCCGATCCCGGCCGACTCCCGCCGCGGTCTGGCCGGCTGGCCGGGGCTGAGCTTCAAGATGAACGCGGCCGAGCTGGCGACACTTCTGGGGCGAGACGTTGCCGGCCCCCTCGAGTTGACGTTGATCAAACAGGCGGCCGCGGATCTGGCCCGGAGGAACGGACGCCCGATCTTCGCCACGCTCGCCGAGCGCGGCATCGTCGGCGCGAGCCCGGACGGAACGGTCGACCACGTGCCGGCGTTGCCCCTCCGCGGCCCGATCGATATCGTGGGCGCGGGGGATGCCGTCACGGCCAACCTGGCCGCCGCGCTGGCCTGTGGCGCCTCGCTCGGGGAGTCGCTCGAGCTGGCCGCGATCGCTTCCTCCGTCGTCATCCATCAGCTCGGCACGACGGGCACGGCCCGCGTGGCCGATCTCGAGCCATTGCTCGGCGCGCTTCCGGATCATTGATCTCGGATCTGATCGGACATGGAAACAACGCATCCGTCTTCCATTCACCCCGCGCGGCTCGATCCGGACGCCCTGGCTGCCGATTGCGATTTCCGCGCAACCCGGCGCTCGGGCCCCGGCGGCCAGAACCGGAACAAGGTGGAGACGGCGGTGATCTTGACACACCGGCCCAGCGGCAAGAGCGCCGAGGCCGCCGAGCGCCGAACCCAGGGAGAGAATCGTCGAGCGGCCCTCTTCCGCCTCCGCCTCAAGCTGGCGGTCGAGATCCGGACGCCGACGGCAACCCCGAAAGGCGAGCCCTACCGCCCCAGCCAACTCTGGCAACGCCGGTGCCGGGACGGACGGATCACCATCAACCCCACGCACGATGACTTCCCCGCTCTGCTGGCCGAGGCGCTCGACGTGCTGGCCGAGACGGACAATGATCCGAAACGGGCCGCCGTCGAGTTGGGCTGCACGCCTTCGCAGTTGATCAAGCTCCTGAAGGACGATCCCCGCGCCCTGGTCCTCGTGAATGAAGAGCGTCGTCGAGCAGGCCTGCGGCCCCTACAGTGAACCTCGATAGGGGTAGGAAGAGCCGATTGATTTCGGCTCCTCCCCCCTCCGAACCGTGCAGGCGGATCTCCCGCACGCGGCTCTCCAGTTAGTGGTCTTACCTCGAAGAGGATTGACAGGCCAGGACATGGACTGCTTTCAAGCTGTGCAACGGCACTTCTCGCCGAACACCACCGAAGTTTCGCCGTATCCCAAGGATTGCAGCGGACCCAGGGTGGCTAGGGCTGGCCGCGGGGAAGCTCCCGTGCCCAGGCTAGTCCCGGCGCGCCGGGATCGCCTTCGGCTCCGCCGCCAGCCACCCGGCTTTGGCAGCTTTGCCGTGGTGGCGTAGGGCGAGAAGTCTCGAAACATCGACTCGTAATCCGCTCGCAACGATTGAGCAATGAATGTGCATTTGATTTACGTGTCGAGCTATCGCGCACAAGCGGCGAGATATCCCCAGACATACGCATTCCCCGCCATCGGCCTCTGCACGGTGTACTCGCAGAGCATGGGGTCCCAGAAGACGTCCCAGTAGGCCTCGAGCGCCGGCCATTTCTCCTTGGGCGGGAAGATCGATGCACCGGCGAAAGGGCCGATGAAGGGGCCCTTGAGTTCGGCCATCGTGTTGTCCATCGGCCCGCCCACGGTGAGCCCCGGCGGCGGCGCCTGGCGTGTGATCCGATGGTCAATCTCCAGAGGATGCCGCGGCGACTTTTGCCCCATACCGGTTGTGTAACACATGTTCACGGGATTGGCTCCCGCTCCCGTCTGGCAGGCCAGCACCAGGGCGCGGAGATACTTTGGATCACGAGTAAGCACATGAGCACGCACCACGCACACCGCATCGTCGGGGCTGCTCAGAGCGCCCATGACGACGGGGCGGTAGAGGTGCTTGGCCCAGTGGAAGGCGGTGCGATCGACGCTGGCGGCGCGGCCGTCGGCCTCGCGGATCAGGATCGAGCGGCAGTTGCGCTTGACGGATTCGCCCATGCCGGGCCGATCGGTCCGGACGTAGACCCAGGCCGCGTCGGCCTGGTCGAGCGAGTCCCAGCGGTACGGCACCGGCGCGTAGGGTTTGGTGAATTCGGTCGTGGCCACGAAGAGGTCGTTCCACCGCGCTTCCCCGGTAAGCCGGAACATTTCGGCCGCCGCGTCATTCCTGGCGTCGCGGACCGCTGGATGCTTGCCCATCAGGAACTCCTTCTCCTCGCGGGGGAGATCCTTTTCGGCCCAGTTCATCGCGCGGAGCGCGCTCTCGCGGTAGATCCCGGCTTTCCTCGGGTCGCGCGCGGCCAGCCAGTGTGCCGCGCGTGCCGCGGCGCCGGCGTAGATGTAGCTCGAGAACGCGTCGGGCGCATAGGCCATCACGTCGAGCGACTCCTGGAAGCTGGCCTCCCCCCGCCGGGGATGCTCGGACGATTCGATCCCGCCCCGCACGCCCCCCTCCGGCGTTTGCAGCCGCCTGTAGCAGTCGATGTTGAAGAGGGCCTCGTCGACGATGTCGGGTAGCCCGTTGCCCGACTCCGGAATGTTGAGCGCGAGCTGGGCGAAATACTCGGGAAATAGCTCAGCCAGATCCAGCAGCAAACGCGAAACCTTGAGATGATGGATCCGCCGATCCCAGTCGCCGGCGTCCATGTACCCGCCCCACGCATTCGGAACAATCTCGTCGGTCTTGCCCTTCACCAGGTTGCCGAAGTTGGTGTCCTTCTGGTTCAGGCCATTGCCGGTGTCGATGAGCGGCGTCTTCGAAGCATACACCTTCACACCATCGTCCGGATGGAACGGGCGGCGACGATGGAAGTCGGAATACGGCGGGCCCAGGGCGACGCCGCTACGCTGGTGGTAGAAACCGCGGGCCGAGACGATGAACGCCTTGCGCCAGACGTCGGGGGCGATCTCGAAGGGATAAGAGCATCCCAGGTCATCGACGCAAACGCGATAACGCCCCGGCTTGGATAGCGTCGAAAAGTCCATTTGATAGACGTCGCTGCCGTTGTAGTTTTTGCCGTAGCCATCCTCATTCTTCTCGGTGGCTGCCTTCGAGAGGATAGTCCGACCGCGAAACACCACCTCACATGTGGCATCGTTGATGACCGAGAACGGCAGACCGGCCTGATAGGACAATCCGCCCCCATTGCCCATCCAGCAGGAAAGGAAGGCGATCTTGACCGGGTCGTCGGGCCGGAAACCGATCTGCGAAACGTGGACCGCCTCGCTGCGCGGCTTGCTGGGGTCGGTCGTCAGCGAGACGGCTGAGAGCGCGCTGCCGGGAAACGACAGTTCGTACGTCTTGCCGGTCGCAAGCGCGACAGGAAGCCGAAGATAGACGACGTTTTCCGTCGGGTAGTCGAACTTCATCGCCCCGACCATCGCCAGGTCGGACGGCTTGCTCTTGCGGTAGACGGCAGTGGGCTGCCTGGGCTCCACGAACCGGGCGTCGTCGCGCGATTGGATCCGGTAGCTCGCCGGGCGGTCGGCCCAAGATGTGTCGAAGCGATCGCCCGTCACCTCATCCATCGTGCAGAGCGTATCCCCAGCGCGGCCGACCAGAGAGCCGATCACCTTGCCCTTTCTCAGCACAAAGCGTTGCACGCCCATGAACGGAATGACGAAATCGCCAGTCTGCTTCGCGTAGGGAACCTGGCGGCCATATTCGACATGGCCGGCCACGATCGTGACACCCATTATGTCGGGCGCCACCAGCCCCACATGCTCGACGCGGGGCGGCTCCGAGGCAGAACTCGAGCTGATCGGAACAACAAGAGGAAGCCACGCAAGAAGGATCAGACTGCGGTAGGACACGGATCACCTCGTCATGGAGAGCGGGAATCGCCGCGGTTGCGAGACGTTCCCTGGGTTCTTGCCGATAATGATCTCATGAACTTCCGTACCGAGCTACTGCTTCAGTCCATCGAGTTGAGGCTCTCTTGCCCCGCGGGCGGGTTCCACAATGTGTTCATACCGTGAAATGACTTATTCTCTGGGCGAGTGCGGCCTTGACAGACGCGGAACGGGCGCGCGACAATTGCGCTGGAATGAAAAATTGTACGAAGGCGCGACGTCCCTCCTGATCAATGCATGGATTGACTCGGCTTCGCGTTTTTCTGACTCCCTTTCGACTCATGAATGGCATCCTCGAGCATCCGATCCTCGCGACCGGGGGAAATGGCCGATCGTCCCACCAGGCAAACGGCAAGGGAGATGCGCGCCTGAAGCCGTCCGCGGCGAAGCCGGCGGTCGAGGCGTTGCCCCGGATCAGGCCGAGGCAGCCGGCGGTCGACCTGATCCGTGGTGCTCTGCGGGGCGCGCTGGCCCGGCTGGAGGCGACCGATCCCGAGGCGCGGCAAGGGGATGTTGAAGGGATTCATCGGTTGCGCACCTCCACGCGCAGGCTCCGCAGCGAGTTGCAGGCGGTCCGCGAGCTAGTGGAAAAGGACTGGCGCGAGCACCTTCAGCAAGAACTCAAGTGGCTGGCCGGCATGCTGGGCGACGTCCGCGACCTGGACATCCTCACCAACCGCCTCCGCTCGGCGATCAAACCGGCGGGACGGAATCACGCGAAGGCGGAATCGAACGGGACGGCGTCGGCCGGTCCGCTCGAACCGCTTTTCCTCGACCTGCGGGAGCGGCACGACCGGAACTCGCGGGCCCTGCGCGAGGCCCTTCAGGGCGAGCGATACCACGGCCTGATGATGGCACTCAAACACTCAATTTCGGAACCTGCCATCAAGGAGAACGCCTGGGAGCCTTGCCGGACCGCGTTGCCGCCTCTGGTCGCGGCAGCCTGGCGGCGGCTCAAGGGGGGCGGCCGAGAGCTCGACCAGGGCGCTGCCGACGCCGACTTTCACGAGGTCCGCAAGTCGGCCAAGCGGGTCCGCTATACCGCCGAGCTGATCGCCCCGGCGCTAGGCCGCCGCGCCGAGCGCCGAGCCAGGCGGTTCATCCGCCTGACCACGAAGGTCCAGGACGTTCTGGGCGAGCATCAAGACGCGATCGTCGCGGCCGCCGAGATCGAGCGGTTCCTCGCCGATCATCCTCTTGACGACGCGTCGGCCCAGACCGCGCGAGACCTCCTGGAAACCCAGCACCAGGCCGCCCAGGCCGCACGATCCAAATTCTTCGACGTCTGGAAGAAGCTCGACCGCAAGAAATCGGTGCGGTGGTTCAAGAACAAGGCCAAAGCGAGCGTCTGAGCCCGACCGGAATGGTTGCGGTTGTTCGCCGGCCCGCCCCATCTCTTCCCCCAGTCCTTCGGACCGATCGCCTGGAGCACAACATAGGAACAGTCATGAAATAACACCGATAACACTCCGGGGTCGCGTGTGGAATCGACTCTGGTGGCGAGCAATTGAGGAATCGACAAGATTGGAATCTTGTCCCACGAAAGCATGAGGGGCGCGTCCAGCGCGAGGGGTTCCACCCGCTTGCCCGAGCCGTGGAGCAGGGGTAACTTGGAGCCTGATTGGCCCTTCCGCCGTCCTGGGCCAGCCGGAGCGAGAATTCCCCGCATGGCCCTACCTCGATGGAAAGTGTGGCTCAAGCGCGCGGTCAAGGCGGCCGTGGCCGTCCTGGTGCTCTGGGCGGTGGGGCGGCATGTGTCCCGCAACTGGCACGACATCCGCCAGCATGATGTCGCCTTGCGCGTGCAACCGGGCTGGCTAGTTGCCTCGGGCTTCCTCTATCTGGCCGGGCTCTGTTGCTCCGGCCGTTTTTATGGCGGCGTCCTCCAGGCCAGCTCGACGCCCATCGGCATGGCCCCGGCAGTCCGCGCGTACCTGATCAGCCACCTGGGCAAGTACGTGCCGGGCAAGGCCATGGTTGTCATCATGCGTGCTGGGCTGTCCGTTCCGTACGGCACCAGGGCGGCCACGGCGGCCATTGCCACGTTCTACGAGACCCTGGTCATGATGACGGCCGGCGGGCTGGTGGCCGGGCTGGGTTTCGCGTTGGCGGGCCGGTCGCCGGCCGTCGACGTCTCCTTGCCGGGTTGGGGAAGGCAGTCGTTGCCCATCTATCTGCTGGCTGGAGTGTTGGGGCTGGGGCTCGGCTTGGCGTTTCTCGCCGTGGTGCTTCCCCCGGTCTTTCGCGGACTTGCGCTGCTTTTCAGCACACCCTTTCCCAGGGTGGGGCCTGAAGCCTTGCCCCGCTTCACCGGACGTTTGCTTGTTGCCGGGATTCTCTGGTCGACCGGGTCGTGGGTGTTTCTCGGCAGCAGCCAGCTCGCGGTTGCCCAGGCGTTTCTGCCCCCGGGGCAAACTGCGGGCCCCTCGCTCCTGCCGGTTGTAACGGCCAGCGTGGCGCTGGCGACGGTGGCAGGGTTCGTTGTGGCCGTCTTGCCCGGCGGGCTGGGAGTGCGTGAGGGTGTGCTGATGGTCGCCCTGGGACCGTCCTTGGGTCAAGGTCAGGCGGTCGTCGCCGCCCTGACGCTGCGGCTGGTCTGGGTGGCCGCGGAGGTTCTGGCCGCGGCCGTCTTGATGCCGTTGGGAGCGCGGTATCGCCGAGAAGTGAATCTCGAA
Source organism: Isosphaeraceae bacterium (assembly GCA_049966735.1). Classification (GTDB taxonomy): domain Bacteria; phylum Planctomycetota; class Planctomycetia; order Isosphaerales; family Isosphaeraceae; genus Aquisphaera. The sequence goes on along the minus strand of JBMFUH010000165.1, from coordinate 2,616 downwards.
GCTCAAGCGAGTACGAACTTGCCATGATCAGCGTCATCGTCCCGGTCTACAACGAGGAAGCGAGCCTGGCCCAGTTGCACGGTGAGCTGGTGTCGGTCTTCGACGAGGCCGCGGCCGGGCCGGTGGAGTTCATCTTCGTGGATGACGGTTCGCGGGACGGCTCCTGGCGGGAAATCAAGGCGCTTGCCGCGGCTGATGCGCGCGTGCGGGCCATCCGGTTTCGCCGCAACTTCGGCAAGGCGGCCGCGCTCACGGCCGGATTCCAGGCCGTGCGAGGTGAACGAGTCTTCACTCTCGACGCCGACCTTCAAGACAACCCGGCCGAGGTTCCCCGGTTTCTGGCCAGGCTCGACGAGGGCTTCGACGTGGTGAGCGGCTGGAAGAAGACGCGGCACGATCCCTGGCACAAGGTCTGGCCGAGCCGGGTCTTCAACTGGATGGTCAGCAAGCTGACGGGCTGTGTTCTGCACGATCACAACTGCGGGTACAAGCTCTATCGCCGCGAGGTCCTCCGCGAGGTCGAGATCTACGGCGAGCTGCACCGGTTCGTGCCGGTGCTGGCCCACGCCCGCGGGTTTCGCGTGACCGAGATCGAGGTCGCGCACCGGGCGCGGCGTCATGGCAGGTCCAAGTACGGCTTCTCGAGGTTCCTCAAAGGCTTTCTCGACCTCTTGACCGTGCGGTTCCTGACCCGCTTTCACCAGCGTCCGCTCCACGTTCTGGGCGGAGTTGGCCTGACGTTTTTTCTGCTCGGCGGCGCGGGTCTGATCTACCTGGCGACGATCTGGGCCCTGGGAGACCATCCCAACGGCAGCCGGGGGCTGCTCTTCCATGCCATCGCCCTCCTGGTGGTGGGTGTGCAGTTTCTGAGCCTGGGCATCCTGGCCGAGCTGGTCACCGCCTTCAACATCAAGCCCGAAAAGACGTACAGCGTCGCCGAGACCCTGAGATCGCAGTCGCGAGGCGGCGGAGAGCCGGCTGAGGCGCCCCTTGAGACCCTACCCTCGTCAGAAGGTCCGCCTGCCGCTCCTGGCGAATCGAACCTGGAACATTGACACGCGCGCAAATGCCTTCGAAGCTAGAGATGAAGTCACGCGAGTGATTCCCTCCTTCCATCCCCCCTGCCCTCTGGTGAGCCTTGATGTCAGAATTCCCAGCCGAACTCACGGAGCCTCGATCTGAGTCCCGACGTTTCCTGGCGCCCGTCGTGATCACGGCGACGGTCGCGCTGGCGCTGGGCCACGTGCTCAGGCAACCGGCGATGATGGGCGCCAACGACATCTCGCGCTGGTGCACGGTCTGGAGCCTGCTCGAGCGGGGTTCGTACGAGATCGATGAGTGCCCCTGGCTCGCGGACACGCAGGACAAGGTCGAGCGCTCGCGTCCCGGTGATTCTGCCGACGCTCCCAAGCATTACTACTCGAGCAAGCCGGCTCTCCTGTCGACCTTGATCGCCGGTGTGCTCTACCCGGCGCGGCGGATCTCGGGCGTGCCCCTGGACCGGGTGGTCTTGCAAGAGCGGGAGGAGCGCTGGGTCCAGAAGCCGGACGAGGAACATCCGGGCAAGGTGAAAGGGGTGCTCGAGCGGCCAACCACGCCGGCGAAATGGCCGGCGTATGTCTTCTACTTCGACGCGGCTCTGATCCTCTTCAACATCATCCCCTTCGGGATCTTCCTGCTCCTTTACGCCAGGGCCCTGGACCGCTATGCGCGGAGCGACTGGGCCTGGTATTTCAGCCTGGTTGCCGCGGCGCTGGGGACGTACCTGCTTCCCTTCACGCAGACGCTGAACAACCACACGGTGGCGGCCTTCAGCGCCTTCTTCGCGCTCTACCAGTTTCTGCGGATCTGGGATGACGGTCAGGTGTCCGGCTGGCGGTTTGCCGGGGTCGGTTTCTTCTCGGCGTTCACGGCGGTCAACGAGATCCCGGCGTTGGCGTTCGCGACGTTGGCGCCGTTTCTCTTGCTGTTGCGGTTTCCCCGCAAGACGTTGTACTGGCTGGTTCCCGCCGCGGCGATCCCGTTTGTGGCCTCGCTGGTGGCCCAGTATGCGGCGCTCGGTGAGCTCAAGCTCGTCTACACGGAGTTTGGCACCGAGAGCTACCTGTGGGAAGGAAGCCTCTGGAAGACGCCGCTGGAGCTTGACGCACTCAACCTCCCTTGGTTTGATCCGGCGGAAGCGGCGCGGCGCGGGATCACCGGAGAGTCGTACGGCCTCTATCTATTTCACATGACGCTCGGTCACCACGGATTCTGGTCGCTCACGCCGATCTTCTTCTTCTGCCTGGTGGGCATGATCCCCCTGCTCGGCCGGCCTCGACAGCGCATGGCCGTCAACGCCTGGATGACCCTCATCCTTTCCGTGGTCCTGTTTGCCTTCTACACGTGGAACCCCAAGGCCCGGAACTACGGCGGCTCGACGCAGGGCCTGCGCTGGCTCTTCTGGCTGATTCCGTTCTGGCTGCTCCTCTTGCCCGGCAGCGTCGAGGCCGGACAACGCCGCGGCTGGGTACGCACGCTGGCTCTTCTGGCACTGGGCGTCTCGGCCGTCTCGGTCGGCTATGCGATGCGCAATCCATGGAGCCATCCCTGGATCCTCGATGCATTGGAACATCT
>JBMFUH010000164.1:0-9887 GCA_049966735.1 Isosphaeraceae bacterium | reverse complement strand
ACAACGGTATCCCTTGAAAGCTGTAAGCAACGCATGAGCAAACCGCTCTAGAGCGTTCGGATAGCAAGCCGGCGCACGATGACGTAGGTCAGGCTGGAAAGCCTGACCTACGAATCCAGCCAGCCGCCTAGCCGAGAGTCGCCTCATTGTTCAAAAAGGTGAGCTGGCTAGGAAGATCGAGGCGTTTCCCGGTCCTCGCCCCCAGCGCGTCGTCAGGGAACATCCGCGGCCGTAGGCGACGGCATGGCTCGAGGAGATATCCTTTCCCCAGCAGGTCCCAGAGCGACGTCTTCCGCTGACGGAGAGCGAGCGTGGCCGCGATCCAAGGTTGCGACCAGCCGGTTTCCACGCACCACGGGCCCCATTCCCAGTCGGCGTTGCTGGCCCAGTATTCCCAGCGGCGGAAATTGACCGCGCGGCACCAGGCGCCGTCCAATTCCGGATGCTCCTCAGAGCGGACCTGGACGCGGCAGAGGAACTTGGCCAGCTTGTCCTCGGCTTGGCCGTAGAACGGCTCGCCGGTGGCCGCGGCTGCCTCGTGCAAGCCGATCAGAGCAAAATTGCACGAGTAAAGCAAATCGCAGACAGGGTCGCCGTTGGCCTGAATGAGGCTGGTCTCCCCCGTGCCGTATGCCGCGTTGGAGCGAACGGCCTGTCCGCCGTCACCGATCACCTCACGAATGGCGCCGGAAGCGTCTTGCAGGACCAAGAGGTCTCCTGCCATCCGCCTCAGCCAGGCGCGATGTTCCGGGGTGTCCTCCACCCGGACCAGCCAAGCCAAGGGGAGCAACATCCGCGCGCGTTCGATGGTCCCGCTCCGCAGGCACCACTGCCATTTCGGATAGGCCCGCATCATCGTCTCGATCCCCGCCTTGCCCCGTGTCAACAGCGGGGGGAAATTGGTTTGCGAGTAGGCCCAGAGATAACAGGCCCAGGGCCAGGCCTCGAAATGGGGCGAGAGGGGGGCGTCGGGCGCGCCGTTCCAATACTTCCTCCAACCGTTGGCCTTCAGCAGCCCTTCATTGAGAGACGGCTCGCGGAGGCCGCGAACTCCCGTGGTGCGGAGGTTGGCGAGGATGCCGCGGGCGAGCGGTTCAGACCAGCGAGCAGACTTCAAGAGGGCCGCCGCGGCGCCGGTGGCCAGCAGCGAGCGGGCATTGTCGTCACCCCAATACGTCTCCGGCGAATCAAGGGCCCAGCCGAGCAGGCCATAAGAAGGACTTTGGGGGTCGGCCCGCGGTCCCCCGGCCAGCCCCGACCCGGAGTGAATGTAATCCAACAGCCTCGTGGCAATTGCGGCGTGCCACGGGGGGCCCCCGGCGGCCGCGTCAGCGGCCATGAGCATGGCCGTCTCAGTCGTGCAATCGACACGGACCGCATAGCGCGTCGGCTGGCCGCCATCGGCGCGAATCAGGGAGCTGAAGCCTTCGATGACTCCCATCGCGCCATCGCCTTGGGGCCAATCGGCCGCCGGCGCGTCGCGGACCGTGTCGTAGCCCAAGGCGTTGTCCAACGCCGTTTTGGGCCATTTCGCGTGGCGAAGCAGGTGGGCGCGAACGACCCAGCCCGCCGCCCGCCGCAACGCCCGCAACTCGACGTCCGCCGGCAAGGGCTCATCGCGGCCATACGTCGGCCGCACCGTCGGCGTCCAACGCAACTCCAGCGGCGCGGCATCCGGCTGCAACCGGGCGAGAATCGTCCGCCAGACGACCCGCCAAGCGTCGGCCGGCATGAAACGGCCGCTCACGAAGCGGCTGAGGCCTGTCGTTGCCACCAGCAAGCCACCGCCAGGATGGTCAAACAGCAGCGGGACTGTGGGCGTGCCACTGAGGCCGAAAACCGCCGTGTCCACCCCTGCCACCTTGGCCAAGACGAGATAAGGATTGGCGGCTCGGACCGGCACATGGCAGCAGCCGTTGATGGAGACAATCCGCATCGCCGGCAGTTCCCGGCCGAAAATCGACGAGACGACAACGCCCCGCTCGTTACCGCTCGCTCGCCGGAGATGCGGGTCCTTCAATTCGGTCGGCGGACCCACCGCCATGCCGGGCAATTGGGCGGGATACTCGACATAGAGTCGCAGACGCTTCTTGGCTGCCGCCTCGAACACGGCCGGCTCGATCGCGGTCGGCTTGTCGGGATATCCGTCGGCCAGGACGAGCACGCCCCCGCCAGCCGGCGCCTGACACACGGCCTCCGCCGCGGTCCCGTAGCGCGCGTACGTCCCGCCGGAGGTCGTGATGACACGGTACACATCGTTGTCCGCTCGACAGCAGAACGTCAACTTCGACGGCGTCGCGGCAGCGGGTTGCCGGGCGGCAATCGCCGAGGACAGACCTGCCAGCAGGGAAAGAGTCAAGCAGCCAACGCGATTCATAGGGGCCTCCCGATAGGAAATATGATCTCCCTCGATGTCCATGAGTCCTATTCTAAACCACCGCGCCACACCTCGACTCTACTTCTGGTTTTGGGTGGCCGGATCGCGGACGTAGCTGGTTTGCGGTCGCGGATAGGGTACGGTCTTCGCGGGGGGCGAGCTCTGGGGCTTCGCTGGGGTCAGGGAAGAAAGCGGGACGGGTCCGGTATTGCAAAATGGGGTGTTTCCATTATCGGGCCCGTCTCGCTTGCCGTGCTCCGGGCCCCGTCCCGCTTGCCGTGCTCCAAGACCTTCGAGGGAAAGAGCCATCCGGACCGCAATGCTCAGTTCGAGCACAGCAACGCCCAAGTCCAGGCCGCCTTGCAGGCCGGCCAACCGGTCATCTCCGTCGATGCCAAGAAGAAGGAGTTGGTCGAGGACTTCAAGAATGCCGGGCGTGAGTGGCGACCGGAGGGCCAACCCGAACCGGTGCGGGTCTATGACTTCATCATTCCGGACCTCGGCCGCGATACGCCCCACGGGATCTATGACATGGCCCGCGACTCGGGGTGGGTCAACGTCGGGACGGATCATGACACGGCGGCCTTCGCGGTCGCGAGCATTCGCCGCTGGTGGGACTCGATGGGCCGGGCGAGCTAGTCCCAAGCCAAGCGGTTGCTGATCACGAATGCCCGGTGTGCCCTCAACGGACTAACAGAGGTCGAGAGCCTTCCGTGTCGGCAATCGCCCTCTGAATAGCCTCTCGAATCCCCATCGGGTGGATCGGGAACACGTCCAGGGCGGATCGATCCCGGACCACCGTGGGGTTCTTCAACCCTTCGATCAGGTGCCGTCCGACCTCGAAGCTGGCGGGGGTCACGATGGTGAGCCAGAGGCTCGACAGGTACGGCGTCAGCACCGGCACCGAGATCAGCCACCGCCGCATTCTACGTTGCCGGGCGTACTCCCGGATCAGCTCGCCATAGGTAGAGACATCCGTGCCGCCGATCTCGAAGATGCGGCTCCCACTGGGAGACAAGTCCTTCGCCGCGAGGAGGTACGCCAGCACATCATTGACGGCGATCGGTTGGGTTGGCGTCGTGAGCCAACGGGGACAGAGCATCACCGGCAGGCGATCGGTCAGCGACTTCATGAGATCGAACGACAGGCTGCCCGCCCCAATCACCATCGACGCCCGGAATTCGATGGTTTCCACGCCGGAATCCCGCAGGATCATGCCGACCTCGTGACGGCTGCGGAGGTGCGGGGAGAGTTTCGGGTCGGCATCGTCACCCAGACCACCGAGGTAGATGATGCGTCTTAGCCCGACCTGTCTGGCTGCCCCCGCGAAGTTCAACGCCGCCTGCCGGTCTTCCCGCTCAAAGTCCTTCGACCCGGACATCAGGTGAACGAGATAGTAGGCGGTGTGAACGCCCGGCAACGCCCGATCCAGCGAAGGCGGATCAAGAACATCCCCCTGAACGACCTCGGAAGTCGCCTGCACTTTGGATCGGAGCTTGTCAGGATTTCGGGCAAGACAGCGGAGGTTTACACCCTGCCGTTCCAGCAAGGGGATCAGCCTCCCGCCGACGTAACCGCTGCCGCCAGTGAGCAGAATGATCGGCTGGTCAGCCTTCCAAGAAGTCGGCATGGCTACGAAACTCCAACTCTTACGGTTCGGAAAACAACCGGCAGGTGACTATTATGACTCGGTAGATCGAGCGGAGAACAGACGATAACCGACCGAGGGGTGAATAATGGTCTCACTGCGACGACCTTCGACCGAGACAATCCGTGAGTTCCTGACATCACAGTTGAAGCTTGGCTTCACCTACACGGCGGTCGGTGCGACGGCGAGCCAGCCTCCCGCGGGTTATGCGGTGGATCACACTCGGATCAAGTTGGGCGACGGTGAGGAGGTCTTCAAGAAAGCCAAGGCTGCCCTGGGGCGATGGGAGCAGTTCCGCCTCGGTTGGGTGGAGGCGTGGTCTCCCACGGCGATGATCGAGACCGGCGATGTGGTGGCGGTCGTTGCCAGAAACCTCGGACTCTGGTGGCTGAATGCTTGCCGCGTCGTGTACGTCGTCGATGAAGAGAAGCCGATCCAGCGTTACGGTTTTGCCTACGGCACGCTTCCCGATCACGCCGAGACGGGTGAGGAGAGGTTCCTTGTCGAGAGGGATCGTGCGACCGGAGCGGTGTGGTATGACATCCTGGCGTTCTCTCGCCCGCACCTCTTACTCACGCGATTGGGATATCCATACGTTCGGCGGGTTCAGAAGCGATTCGCCAAGGCGTCGGCGGCAGCGATGCTGAAAGCGGCCGGGAACGAATCAGGACAACGGGCTTGATGCTCCAGGGTTAGGATAGCCCGACAACAAGGGATAGAACCAAAGACTTGGCTCCCGCATGCGACAAGGATAATGCGAATGAGAGCAGAAAGCGGGACGGGTTCGGTATTGTCAAAATGGAGTGTTTCCATGATCGGACCCGTCCTCCTTCCGGCTCCCAGTGTCCCCCTTCCGGCTCCCCGGCGACTTGCAGGCCCATCACCTGCCGGAGTACGATTGACGAGGTCGGTTTGGGTTTTGAAAGGAGGTGGCCCGGTCATGTCCGATCGCCGCGCGACGGTTGACTCCCCGCGCACACTCGTCGAGGGTCAGCGGCTCGACCAGCCCACCTTCCACGCGCTCTACGAAGCGACGCCGCCCGGCACACGGGCCGAATTGATCAATGGAGTGGTTCTCATGCCCAGTCCGGTCGGGCCTCCGCAGGGCCGTGCCACCCTCCCCACGCTGATGTGGCTCGGTTTCTATCAGGCGAACACCCCGGGCGTCGAGGCCCTGGTCGACACCTCAACGGCGATGGGGCTCAAGAGTGAGCCCCAGCCCGACGCCCTGCTGCGCATCTTGGCCGAGTGCCGTGGCCGCACTCAGGCCGATCATCGATTCGTCCATGGTGTCCCCGAGCTAGTCGTCGAGGTTGCCCATACGTCCCGGTACACCGATCTCGGCCCGAAGTTTGAGGACTATGAGCGCGTCGGGGTGCTGGAATACGTCGTGCGCGCGATCGAGCCCGACGAGATCCTTTGGTTCGTGTTGCGACGGGGTCGCTTTGTCGATCTCTCACCCGATCCGGACGGGATCTACCGTTCGGAGGTTTTTCCGGGACTGTGGCTCGCTCCAGACGCGCTTTTGGCAGGTAACATCCCACGGCTGCAAGCCGTCGTCAACCTCGGCTGCGCCACGCAAGAGCAGGCCGCGTTCGTCGCGCAATTGGCCGCGGCCCGGAACAATTCCTGAGTTGAGGGGCCGAAGCGGACATTCCGTGAGATAACATCGTTCGGGCTGAGGCCGTTCCGGGTCACACCGAAGGGGGCCTTTGCGCGCTTTGCGCCCTTGCGAGAGCCCCCTTCCACGTCACCCCATTTGAGCCGTGCCTCGACTCCTTTCCGCTACGGGATGGCAAAGCCGAGGCCGCGGAGAATCGACGTCAGGCGCAGGAGCGGCAGGCCCATGATCGCCGTGTAATCGTCGGTCTCGATGCTGTCGAAGAGCACGATTCCCCGCTCCTCGAGCTTGTAGCTCCCCGCGCAGTCGAGGGGCAGGTCGTGCGCCACGTAGCGGGCGATTTCCTCGGACGTGAGCGGGCGCATCCTCAGCCTCGTCCGATCGGTGTGGCGCAGCGACCGGTTTGCCTGGATCACGACGAGGGCCGTGTAAAGTTCGTGGGTCGCTCCGGCGAGTGCCTGGAGCTGCTCGATCGCCCGGTCCACCGATCCCGGCTTGCCGAAGATCCGACCGTCGATCGCCACGAGCTGGTCGCTGCCGATCACCGTGGCGCCCGGCTCGACCGCGGCAATGCTCCTGGCTTTGCCCAAGGCCAGGGCCTCGGCCAGCTCCTGGGGATTCTTCCCGGCGGGCGAAACCGACGACTCATCAAACCGGGGAGCCACCGCGCGGAACGGAACGCCCAATCGCTCCATGAGCGTCCGGCGATAGGGAGATGTGCTGGCCAGCACGAGACCCAGCGGATTCTCCGGCCCCCGATGCCGTTTCCGACCAGGGCCGCGGGCGGGGCTCACAGGTGAAGGACCTCGAAGAGCTCGGCGGGCGGCAGAATATATCCAAAGTAGAAGTCGCCGAAGAGCGCGTACCGGGCCGAGCTCTCATCAAACCGCATGGTGTAGACGATGTCCTTGAGATAGAGCGGATTTTTCGCCCAGAGCGTCACGCCCCATTCCCAGTTGTCCAGCCCGGCCGAGGCGGTGATGAGCTGCGTCACCTTGCCGGCGAACTTCATGCCGGTGCGGCCGTGCTGGGCCATCAGTTCGGACCGGGCCTCAAACGGCAGAAGATACCAGTTTTGCTCGCCGCCGCGCATCTTGCTCATGGGATAGAAACAGAGGCAGGGCCAGTCGGGGAAGTCCGGTTGAAGCCGTTGCCGGTTCATGATTTCCAACCGATCGGCGTAAGCGGTGACCTTGGCCTTGTAGACGCTGGAGTCCGGGTCCACCTGCTCGCGGTCGCGGAGGATCCGGCCGTAGGCCTCGACGTCGGGCACGTACTCCGAAACCTCGGTGATCGAGTAAAACGAGTAGACAATTGGCAAGGCCGGGCCAAGTGCCGACGCTGCAAGGGCCATTTGCACGCCGTGCACCGCTTTCAGGTCCGGGCCGGCCGCCATCACGCCGAAATCGGCCTTGTGCCCCGGCACGGCGAAGACCTGAATCTGCTCGATCTTCCCGGGGGATCGGGCATCCAGAATCGTCGCCAGCTCGCTCCGGCCCCCGGCCCGCTCCTGGGCTGTGAAGATGCTCAGGCGGTCGCGATCAACCCGATAAAACAGGTGCAGGAAGTGCCAGCCGGTCTCGGGAACCAAGGTGGCGGCAACCTGGCCAGCCGCGGGATGGGGCCTGCGCTGGGAGGCCTGGGAATGCGCTGATTCACCGGCGGCGGCAGTGGACGTGGGCTGTTGCGTCATGAAGGAAAGGCTCCCTGTCGGGTCCCTTGAGCTCGTTCGATCCAGTCTCGATCGATTCTAGGCTTGACCCCGGGATATCGACAAGCGATCGGTCAACCTCCGCCCGTCTCGTGCCGGTCGGCAATGGTTTCCTGGGGACGGCAATGCGAGCAGGGCCGCAGCCCCTGGGCCTCCGCTTCGGCGGCGTCTTTCAAGACAATGCGATTGTGGTCGGAGATCCGGGCCACGTCGGGACAGAGCGAGGTATGATAGAGACCGGTGCGGCTATTGCCTATGAGTTGAATGGCCGAAGACGGCTCTAGCACGAGTGGATGGCCGGAAACTCCCGGCGTCTGATCCGGCGGGACGGTCTGGTCCGGCTCCGCCCCGCTGGTCGCTCGCTGTTGCAAGGCGTCGCGCCAGGGAGCCAGCGCTTCACGAAGTCCGACCGCGACGAGGACGATCACGGCCAACACCAGGACCAGTGTGGCGGCGGCTCTCGGCAAGCGGAGAGCTCCTCCGCGGTGAGCCAGCAGCCAGAGATCCAGATCATCCGCGAGTACGCGGGCCGAGGGATATCGATCGCGGGGATTCTGGGCGATCGCCCGCGAACAGATCCGGTCCAGGGCGGACGGTACCTCGGGATTGAGCGCCCGGACTGACGGCGTTTGCGGTTTCCCGGGTGGCGACGGGGGAAGCTGGTCGTCGTCCGATGTTCCAGGGAAGCTGGCAGTCGGATAAGGCCGTTGCCCGCTCAGGATTTCAAAGAAGATGACGCCCAGGCTGTAGACGTCGCTGCGCTCGTCGACCTGCTTGCTGAACCCCAACGCCTGCTCCGGACTCATGTACGCCGGTGTGCCGACCACCGCGCCGTCGCGGGTCAGGCTCGAATCGAGGTCCGAGCGACGCGCCAGGCCGAAGTCGATCAGCCGGGGCCTGCCGTGATCGTCGATCAGCACGTTGGCCGGCTTGATGTCGCGGTGCAAGACGCCCTGACGATGAGCATGGTCGACGGCGTCGGCCAGGTCGCGGAGGATCCGGGCGGCGGTGGGAGAATCGAGGCGATGATGGTCTCGATACCAGTTCAAGGGCCGGCCGCTCACGAAATGGAAGGCCACCCAGCATCGGCCGCCGTCGAACCCCGCGTCGTGGACCGCGACGATGTTGGGATGATCGAGCCGGGCCGCCGACCGTGCCTCGCGAAAGAACCGCTCCATCACCCGCTCGCTGGGATTGCGCTCCTTCAGGACCTTGAGCGCCACGTCGCGGTCGAGCCGGGGATCGAACGCCAGAAAGACCTGCCCGAAACCGCCGTCCCCCAGCCGTTCGCGCAACTGGAACCGGCCCAGCGAGCCGAGCGATCCCCGGCTCCAGGTTTCGGCCCAGTCGTCCGCCGATTCGTCCTGGCTGGGATGCGACCGGCTTTCTTGCTGACGAACCGTCGCCAGCTTGGTGCGGAATCCGGAAGGGTCAACCCGGCTGTCGACCACGCTGCCGCAGTGGGGACAACGGTTGCTCCCCTCGGAGCCGCTCCCATTCCCGGACCCGTCTCCTGGCACGATCTCGACGCTGCGCAAGCACCCGCCGCAGACCGCGCGGACTGGAGGTTTCATCATCCGACTCCCGGTGATCCTGTTGCCCCACGCCAGGCTTTGTCCTGCTCCCTTGAAGATGCCGAGCATTTTTCCCGGAGCACCTCATCCTAGAACCTAGAACGTCGTGGTCTGAAGGCAACTCGCCCTGGCGCGAAACGGGTCACCTCCGCGCGGGGAATTGCCTGGGCGGAAACCATGAATCTTCAGCAGCTTACGGTGGAGATCACAAGGCACGAACGGTGGGTGCCGACGCGCGGACTCCCCGAGTTACTATCGGGGATCTTCCGACGATCGACTCGCGACGGCGGATCGGCAGATCGCGGACACCTCGGTGTGGTAAAGGCTTGACCACACCAGCCAGCTACCTTCCTTACGCATGCACGACGAGAGAGTGACATGCAAGGCAAACTCGGTTCGAGCGATCCGGATCGGGCAACTACCGACGACACCTCGAATAAGAAGGAAGAGGAGGTTCAGGAGGGGGAAGACCAGACATAAGGAACCACGAATCAGACGAATCTGACGAATAGGGATGGGGAATGAATGGAGGGGAAAGGTGACACTGAGGGGAAAGGTGACACTGTACGCAGGTGTCGATAGCGTAATAGTTTAGCGGGAAATTCCAGGCTTTCAAGTGTAACCGACCGTCTCTTGGAAATCGATTTTAACCGTAAGTATTTACGAAAAAAGGAACTGCGTAAAGTGTCACCGACCACCCCCAGTGTCACCGTCCCCTACTTGCGAGCCTTGAGTCCGGATTTTCGCGATAAGTCACGAAATCACAGGAGTTTATGTACAGTGTCACCGCCCCCCCTACCTCCCGTAAGGTGGCTTCGCGGGGTCAGGCCTCGTTTCCGGTTTTCGGGGTGGCCTCGCGGGGCGAGGCCTCGTTTCCGGTTTTCGGTGATCGCAGCGATCGTTAGCCCGGATTATTCACACACACTCACGCACTCCATTTCGCATCGGCATAAGAC
>JBMFUH010000163.1:0-9891 GCA_049966735.1 Isosphaeraceae bacterium | reverse complement strand
TATGACTATTTCAGCAAGCTTGCCCAGACCATTCAGGTTTTCAAACACCCTCTGACCGCGGAGGACCGTACCATGAAGCTATCGCGAACCACGATCGTTCTCTCGACTGCATTGCTCGTCGTGCCCGTGATGATTGTCGGCACCTATGCCCGGCAGACCGGCCGCTCCGCGCCGGGGACCGGTCGTGCCTCGGCCTAGAAGGCTCAGCGCAACCGCCAGCCCCAGTCGGAAGTGTACAAGGCCGCGATCCGCCGGCGCGATCCCAACGAGCCGCCCTGGCAGCCGGGACCGATTCCGGCGACGATCCCCGTGCACGTTTTCGGTGTGGCGCGCGACGAGGATGGGAAGCTCGTGGCGGGAGCGACCGTCACGCTGTACACGATCACTGACAAGGGGTCGAAGCCGGCCGGCGCGGCCACGACGGACCGCGAAGGACGTTACGAGATCCGGGACGCCGTGTTGCCGGTCATCACCTCGTTCGGCGGCCATGTCTTGCCTCAAGAGATCACGCCCTATTCCTCGTTTCTCCTGTGCGGCCTGTCGCCTGGTTACGGCATCACCTGGAGCCCGCCACAGTCGATGTATGCCCTCGCGGAACCGAACCCCGACGATATCCAGGGGCACTTGCCCTTGAATCAGCCCGTCGCGCTCGACCTGACCTTCCCGAAGGCGGCTGGTCTGCGAGGCAAGGTTGTCGATGAAACCGGCAGGCCGATCGAGGGGGCAAAGCTCCAGGTGTGGGATTGTGTCCTGCTCGACGACACCGGTCACGAGACGAATAACCGCCAGGGGTACGACTGGAAATCGCTGCCGGGCAACCTGGGCCGCGCTGTCACGGCCAGCGACGGTCGCTTCCAGATCGAGGGCCTCGCCGACCGGGCATGTTACGGAATCTCTGCCACGCGCCCGGAGAGGGACGGCACACGTCTATCCTTCTTCGCAGCGACGATCCCCGGCCCGGATACGGTCCACGAGCAATCGCAGCCGCATTTCTTCAACGGCCGTCTCCGCCACGAGGTCAGGACCAACTCGATCACGATCACACTTCCCAAGAGCCGGCCAATTGCCGTCACGGTGGTGGGCGACGACAACGGAAAACCGATCGCCGGCGCCCAGGTCTTTTCCTTCAACGGCATCGGAGCCGTGGGCTTCAGCTCTGGGGGAACAACGGACAGTTCCGGGAATACCCTGCTAAGGCTGCCGCCGGGCCGGTACGCGGCGATCGCTTCCGACCCGCCCATTGAAACGCATTACATCCGTTATCAAAGGGGCCCGCTGATCGTCGAGCCGGGCGAGGGTGCGCAGCATCTGGAGATCCGCCAGAAGGCCGGTTGCGAGCTGATCTTCGAAGCGGTCGCCTTCGGCACGGATAAGCCGATGGCGGAGGTCTTCTTCTGGAAGGCTTCCGAGGACAAGCCCGACGACACACAGAACATCGAGCCGTCGACCTTCAAGGGAGGTGAACCCTGGACCGACGCGAAGGGACAATTGCGGGCCGTTTTGCCGCCGGAGCCAGGCAAGTGCTATCGCTTCCGGTTCGCCGGGGTCCACGAGCCGAACATGCCGCCGGGGATGAGTCCGGGGATGGCCAACAAGCAGGGCTACGAGGCCTTCCCGACCCAGAGTGTGCCCGTCGAGCTTGTCGGCGGCAAGACGATCAGGCTCCGGTTCGTGCTCCGCAAGACCGGGCTGTGAGGCTGCGAGAGCGGTTTTGGGGTTGATGGCTCCCCGTAGGGTCCGCTGTGCGGACCAAATGCCCCGGGCGTCTCCCGGCACGCCGGAACTGGTGAGCCGTCGACCGGAAAACCGCTCTCGTGGCGATTGGCGAGCCACTTCAGGCTGGCTGGGGCGGAGCGCGGTGACGCCCCGGAACGATTGGTGTGGGGCCGGGGCATTCTTCTGCCCCAGCCACCCCGATCCTGGCACTGTCAAAGGAGTTCCGCGGGACCACAAGTCAAGCCGTCGATCAGAGCGACGAGCTGAGCGGTGATTCTCGGCCAGACCGCGTTCACTTCGTCGCTCAAGTCGCCGGATGGTTCGCACTGGCATTTCTGGACGCCGAGGAGAACCACCTTGCCGGGAAGACACCCCAGGCTCTCGGCCAGGCGGAGGGCCGAGGCGACTCCGAAGCCGTGTGTAGAAGCCTTGCCGCATTCTTCCAGCGCAGTCGGCCACTCGCGCACAACCACGGTGCCTGGTTCGAGCCCGGCGTCGCAGGCGTCGATCACGATGAGGGCGTCGCAGCCGTTCAGGTGGTCGAGCAAGTCGATCGGAGTGGTCACCGAGTGCGCCGATACATCGGTTCGGCCTGACCTGGCAAGCTCTTCGACCAGCTTCCAGCCGACTTGATCGTCGCCGTGAGGGCTGCCGATGCCGATGACGCGGAGCAATTTCGAGCCCCCTTGAGGATGGAACTCCGCGGCGGAGGCCGTAAGATAGTCGCCGACGGAGCATGTGCCGAAGCCTTTCCTGGAGTTCCTTGCCATGTTACGACCTTTCCGACTCGGTTGCCTCATCGCTGTCGTTCTCGGTTGTGGCGAACCCGCGGCGCGCGCCGAGATTTTGGTCGGCGCCGCGCTGCGGAATATCACGCCCGATCCGCTCTCGCCCGTCTCCGGCGGCATGGGAGTACCCAAACCCGCGAAGGAGAAACGCGGAGAGTTGACTGCCCGCGCGCTGGTCTTGCGCAAGGGAGATGTCACGGTCGCGATCGTCTCGCTGGACCTGCTGGGTTTCCCCTCGGTGCTGGGCGATCGGGTCCGCGCCAAAGTGAGCCGGATCCCCGCGGCCAACATCCTGATTGGCTCGACTCACACCCACAGCGCTCCGGATTGCTACGCCTTCCCCGACGGCAAAGGGGGACACACCGGCGATCTCAAGTACATGGACCTGGTCGTGACCCGGGCCGCCGAGGCGGTGAACGAGGCCATCGACAAGCTCCAGCCGGCCACTATCCGAATCGCCACCGGCGTTGCCGAAGGCAAGATCGCCTACAACTACTACGCCCCCGATCTTTACGACCGGAGGATGAGCGTGATCCAGGCGAAGACATTGGAAGGGAAGACGATTGCCACGCTCGTCAACTACGCGATCCATCCCGAGGTGCTGGGCAACGACATTGGTCTATGCAGCCCCGACCTGATCGGTCCGCTTTGTGAATACCTCGAGTCCAAGGCGGGCGGCATGGGCCTGTTCATGAACAGCGCCCAGGGAGGCATGGTCACGGCCGACAATCGCGAGTTGGACAGGCCCCGCGATGCCCATCGCGCGTACTGGCACGACGCCCGGAGCTGGGACGAATGCCTCCGGATCGGCCAGTTGATGGGCAGCGAGGCGCTGCGGATCATCCGGGACGCCCCCGTGCAGCAAGACCCGACCCTTTATTGCGCCGCGACAAGCGTGAAGTTCCCGGTCGAGTCCGACATCATGTGGGCGGTGATCGTGGGCTCGCCCCTCAAGTATCCGCACAACGCCGACCGGTCGATCAACGTGCGGATCAACCTGGTAAACCTGGGCAACGCGCAGATCTTGACGATTCCCGGCGAGGCCTTGCCCAACATCGGCTTCTACCTCAAGCGGAAGATGCACGGCACGCACAACCTGCTCTTCGGCCTGACCAACGAGGCGTTTGGCTACATCCTCACCAAGGTCGACTTCCACAGCTTCCCGCGCTACGATTACGTCTCGCGGACCTCGCTGGGCGAGATGACCGGCGAGATCCTCATCGAGAAGTCGCTGGAATTCGTGAACGGGTCGCCGAGGGCGGATAAGTGAGAGCATCAGGAGCGACGCTCGATTTGACTTCGACATGTTTCGAGGGACGCTCGCTGCTATAATCAAGGAGCACGGTGCGATTGTCCAGCCCATAGCCAAACTGGAGGCCCTCGGCGATGCCTTCACCCTTCCCAGGAATGGATCCGTACCTTGAAAAGCCAGGTCTCTGGCGTGATGTTCACCTGAACTTGATCGCCAGCACCCAGGGCTTCCTAAACGGAGAGCTGCGCCCCAAGTATCTCGTGAGGGTCGAGGAACGGACTTACGTCGCCGATGAGTCGGAGGCCGCACTCGCGCTCCAGGCGCGATACCCCGATGTCGAGGTGTTAGGGCGGCCAGGATGGGAGAAGTCGCGGTTCTCCCCGCGTGGGGAGACTGCACAACTCGAGGTCGCCGAGCCTGTGATCGCCACGACCTGGTTCGAGGAAGAGGTTCACGAGGCGTTTCTGAAGATCATCGATCGCGAGTCTCGCGATGTCGTCACCGTGATCGAGATCCTCAGCCCGACGAACAAGATTCCGGGCTCGGCGGGACGGCGGAGTTTCGAGGATAAGCGGCGGGAGGTGATGTACTCGCCCTGTCACTGGGTAGAGATCGACCTCCTCCGCGGGTCGCGGCTGGCGCCGGTGCCCCGCAAGCTCGGCCCGCATGAGTATCTCGTTCACGTCTCCACGACCAATCTCCGGCCACGCGGCAAGCTCTTTCCCATCCGCCTGGCCCAGCGGCTGCCGATCATCCCCATCCCGTTGAAACCGGAAGATCCCGATGCTCGTCTCGACCTTCAAGCAGTCCTCGACTCGGCGTACGACCGCGCGGGCTACGACCTGGAAATCGACTATCGGACAGAGCCCCAGCCACCCCTGGAAGGCCCCCTGGCGGAGTGGGCGGACGAACTCCTGCGGACCAAAGGGCTGCGCTAGCTCGCCGTACCAAGGACGATTTTGAAGGCACTCCGCTCACTTTGCCGCCGGGACGGCCTGTGGTCCGACCTGGAGATCGGCCAGCGGGCCCAGGATC
Source organism: Isosphaeraceae bacterium (assembly GCA_049966735.1). Taxonomy (GTDB): domain Bacteria; phylum Planctomycetota; class Planctomycetia; order Isosphaerales; family Isosphaeraceae; genus Aquisphaera. The sequence continues at coordinate 5,100 of JBMFUH010000163.1, read as the reverse complement.
GCGTCGAATGTCCCGGTGAGAGTGCGTTTGTTTTGGATGAACGCATGCGGATCGAACGCGCGGTCCAGTCTCGCCAGGGACAAGTTGCTCGACCCCGGTAGCGACGCCCGCGTTGCAGGCCGCTCCGCCGCCGGCGGCTTCATCACCGCCCCGGAGGGCAACGACGCGCTGGCGGTACGGCCGCCAGTCCAGGGCGAGAGTCGCAGGAGCCTGAAATCAGGCAGTCTCGGCAGGTCGCGCTGTTCCCCTGTCTGAAACAGATTATCAGTTTGCAGAAAGTCCGCCACGCTCACCACCGACGACCAGAGCGAACCGAGGATGCCGATGTAGGCAGTGACGTTCGTCGCCAGGTTCTGCTGGGCGAAGACCAGGTCGCCGAAGGCCAAGTTGGCGTCGATCTGGCGGCGGTCGTAGACGCCCCGATAGTAGCGGACCAGGTCGGGAAGCACGTTACGGCGGTAATACTCCATGGCGTACAGGTTGTTCCGGTAGGTTTCGTAGGCGAGTGCCAGGCTGTTGTTCAGGGTGACTTCAACCCGGTGCTGCTCCTTGCTGGCACGGACGAGCGCGCCCTGCGCGGCGATGATGTTCCCCTTGTTCTGGTCCCAGATGGCCAGCGGCAAACCAACTGCGATGGTCTGAAATGTGCCGAAAGGGGGGTTCAGGTAGTCGTGCTCGAGGGCGGCGTAGACGTCGAGGTTGGGGAAAATTGGCGTGACCTGAGCCAGCTTCAGGTTGTACTGGGCCTTCTTGACGCCGTTGCGGGCGGTCAAGATGTCTGTGTGGTTCTTCAAGACGTAGGCCCGAACTTCATCGTAATCGTAGTAGGGGACGAACCGGTCGACCTGGCCGGCAATCTCCGAGAGCGGGAGCTGCGGCAAGCCCAGGGTCGCCACCAGGGCTTTCCAGTCATAGGCGTAAGAGGCGATCGCCTGCTTGTACGCCAGACGGTTGAGATAGGTTTGCGCCCGCAGCGCGGTCGGCTCGTAGGGAGACGCTTGCGTGCCCCGCAAGAGTCCGGTCTGGAGGCGGTAGATCTCGTCGCTGAACTGCACCAGCCCCCGCGTGACCCTCAGTGTCTCGATATCGACGAGCACGGTGAAATAGGCGTTGCGCACCGCGGTGGCCAGGTCGCTCCGCGCGCGCTTGAGGGCCAGGATGGCGTTGTCGAGGTCTTTCTGGGCCATCCCCGAGCTGAGCTTTTTCTTGCCCCCCGTGATGATTGGCTGATCGATGAAGCCGGCCTCGATGCCGCCCGTGTTATTGGTCGCCGAGCTGTCCTGCATGTAGCCGATTGTGGGATTGGGGTAGGTCCTGGCCTGGATCAGATTGCCCCTGGCCGCCTCGACATCGGAAGCGGCCTGGCGGAGGGTTGGGCTGTTGGCGGCGGCCAGCCGCTGGAAGTCGGCCAAGGTATACGGCTTTCCCTCGGGACCGGGCTGTGCCTTCGGCTCAACCGGCAAGGGGGGAAGCTCGGGATAGAGCCGTTCGATCTCGCGTTCCGCCACGTCCCTGTCTTTCGAAATGCGGATCTCCGGCGCCTCCGACCCCGGAAGCCGAGGCGGCACATGCAACTCGTACGTTGGCTGAACGGCCGACGGGCCGCTGGGACCGGGTTGCGGCTCGACCCACGATGCGGTTTGAACGTTCGGGTCCCTGAAGGGCGTGCCGGGCTTACCGGGGCCCGGCTTCGTGCCCAGGAGCGCCGCGGTTTGCACGTCGGTGGGCAATTCGGGCGGCGGTGCGTCCCGTCGGGCCGAAGGCGCGTTCAACGAGGTCTTTTCCCCAGTTTGAGTTGGAGCTGGAGGGCTGGCAGTCGCCGGCTCCGGCGCAGGCTGGGGGGCGATGTCGAACGGGTGATCGGCCAGTTCGCGGACCGTTTCGTTGGTTTGTTCGCGCACGGCCCAGGAGCAGCCGCTGGTGAGGATCAGGCCGGAGAGCAGGAGTAATTGTTGGAGCACGATCCCTGCCCTCAGCGTCGGGCGGTAAGTAAAGCGGTCGGGCTGTCGGGCCTGACGCCGCGGCCGACGAGACGTTTGCACCAGAGTAGTTGGCTTGGTGACGCCAGCCATCATTAGTAATTGATCCCCACTTGAAGGACGATGCCTTGATTACTCATGGCACCGCGCGTTGCTCCCGTGAGGGTCTGGAAGGGGTCGGTAAAGGTCATGTTAGACGCCATTTGAAACCAGAATTCGTACACGTAGCCTACGTAGAACTTGATGTTGGGATTCTGGGGGGGCTTCCAGCCCATACCAACTTGAAAGTTCAGGATTGGAATCTGGTTCCAAAAGGTCTGCCCGAAGGCGCCGCGGACGGGCGTCCCGTTGGGATTGAGGGTCGTGGAGGAAAAGGCGAACATGTGTCGCATCCGAGAGAACGTGTCTGCGATGTCCAGCCTCCCGACAGCGAAGAGTCCCGTTTCCCGGTGCAGGCGTTCCACTCGGGCGGCAAAATGCGGTCCGGCCCCGATCGTGAAGTTGTTGTCCCCCTGGATGAATACGCCGTTGGTCGCGGCGGCGGTGTCAAACGGCTTGTCGACCAGGTTATTGGTCCAGGTATTTGCTAGCCGGACGCCTGCTCGCCACTCCATGGTCCAATACGCGTTGGGAGTCACCCAGGGGGTGAACTCGGTGCTGATGTAATCCCAGTCCGCGTAGTTCACGGTGAGCCGGCTCGTCCGATTCGTCATGCCGGCTGGTCCGCTGAAGGGCCCAGCACCGCCCGATTGGAAGAACCGATCCGAGAAAGCGAACGCTCCGAAGCCGGAGGGGAGGCGATAGCCGATCTCAAACCGCGGGGCGACCGTCCAGTTGAGCTGCGCGGCTCCCGGTGCCACTAAGGCAAACCGGCCATTCGGAGCGATCACGCCGGATCTCACCATGCCGAAGTAGAGCTGAGGGCGAATGATGTCGAACTGCAAGTTGGTAAACCAGCCGGACCGCTGCCGCCACTGCGGCGGGTCGAGCAGCGGGTCGCCGCGCACGAAGTACTGTTCCAGGTTGGGCGGGGGAGGCCCGGGCCCAGGAGCCGGCTCGTACAACGACCGGGGCTGGTCCGGGGGCTGGGGCAGTGTCTTGAGAAACTCGGGCTCCCAACCCTCCAGGGCCGGCGCATCGGAGCCGGGAAGCGGCGAGGGGAGATCGCCAACCAGCTCGCTGAAGTCGGGCCGGTTGGCCGCGCCAGGCGACGAGGTTGCATTCGGCGGTCCCGGGGTTGCGGACGGCGGTCCCGGGGTTGTAGGCGGTGGGGTCGGAGTCGCGGGACGAGGGGCCTGGGCCTGGGCCGCGGGCAAGAGGAGCGCTCCGCCGAGGATGGTCGCCGCCAAAGAGATTCGAGCTGTCAAGGCCATGACAGAATCCTCGCTTCGCCGTTTTCGCGCCACTCTCTCCTCGGTCCGGAAGAACAGTCGGCCAGGTCCTCCGGCCCAACGCACTGCCGCCGCCAGGCGAGAGATCCTGAGCTTCATGGTCTTCCTCCCTGCTGAACCTTCAGCATGTGATCTTCTTGAGCCGGGCTGGGCACCGCTCCGCCGGCTTCCGCATGGGGCCGCGGCGGGACAATCGCGGCGCCGGACCCGCCTGGCTGACTTCCCGGCGGCCCGGAGAGCGAACTCGCCGCGGCAGGCGCCGCCGGCGAGTTGCCCGGGACATGGGCCCCCTTGGCGTACCACGCCGCCAGGGTTCCGTGGCCGCAAGTCCAGTGCTCCAGTTCGTTGAAATCCGGCAATTCCGGCAGCTCCCGCCGCTTCGCCACCTGGAACAGGTCGTCGGTTTGCAGAAAGTCGGCCACGCTCACCGCCGACGTCCAGAGCGAGCCGAGGATGCCGGTGTAGGCCGTGACGTTTGAGGACAGCATTTGCTGTGCAGCCACCAGGTCGCCAAAGGCCGAGTTGGGGTCGACTTGCCGGCGAGCAAAGATGCCCCGGTAGTAGCGGACCAGGTCGGGCAGGACGTTGCGCCGATAGTATTCCATGGCGTAGAGGTTGTTCCGGTACCCCTCGTAGGCCAGGGCCAGGCTGTTGGTCAAGGCAACTTCAACCCGGTGCGATTCCTCGCTGGCCCGCACGAGTGCGGCCTGCGCGGCGATGATGTTCCCCTTGTTCTGGTCCCAGATGGGCAGGGGGAAGGCGAGGGTCACGAGCTGGTACGTTCCGAACGGTGGGTTGGAGAAGTCCTTCTGCATCGTCCAGGTCACGCCCAGGTCGGGGAAGATGGGTGTGACCTGGGCCAGCTTCAGGTTGTACTGGGCCTTCTTCACCGCGTTGCGGGCCGTGAGGATGTCCGTGTGGTTCTTCAGTACATGGGTCCGGACCTGGTCGTAATCATAATAAGGGATGAACCGGTTGACCTGGCCGGCAATCTCCGAGAGCGGGAGCTGGGGCAGCCCCAGGGTCGCCACGAGCGTCTTCCAGTCATAGATGTACGAGGCGATGGCCTGCTTGTAGGCCAGGCGGACGGTGAAGGATTGCGCCCGTAGTCCGGTGGGTTCGTAAGGCCCTGCGGGACCACCCCGCACCAGACCGACCTGCACGCGATAGATATCATCGCTGAATTGCGCCAGCGCCCTGGTCACGGCGAGCGTCTCGATATCGACGAGCACGGCGAAGTAGGCATTGCGCACGGCGGTGGCCAGGTCGCCGCGCGCGCGCTTGAGGGCCAGGATGGCATTGTCCAGGTCTTTCTGGGACGCGGCCGAGCCCAGCTTCTGCTTTCCTCCCATGATGATGGGCTGAGCGATGGAGCCGCCGGTCTCCGTGGCCGTGTTCTGGTTGTTCGTGGAGGTCATCATGTAGGCGATGACCGGGTTAGGATACGTCATGGCCTGGATCACGTTGCCCTTGGCCGTCTCGACATCGGCGGCGGCCTGGCGGAGGGTCGGGCTGTGGGCGGCGGCCAGGCGCTGGAGATCGGCCAGCGTGTAGGGCTTTCCTCCCGGGCCCGGCTGAACCTTGGGCTCGACCGGCAAGGGGGGAAGCGCCGGATAGATGCGGTCAATTTCCGCCGCGGTCCTGTTCGCTGAGATCTTGATCTCGGGCGCTTCCGAGCCTGGGAGCCGGGGCGGAATGCGCAAATCCGGCATCGGCGGTGCACCCGAGGG
>JBMFUH010000162.1:0-9986 GCA_049966735.1 Isosphaeraceae bacterium | reverse complement strand
CCCCTCGATCTTTCTCGTCGCGTCCGGGAATCTTCACCAATCCGTTGAGTTGGCACCCGAGCGTCCCGATGCGCATCCTCTTTTTCAGCTTCTGGCGCCGTCTTCTTCCGCCCTCGCCGCGGCCGGTTCCGTGCAAACGAGGGCGCGATCAGAATCGGTGCGCGCTTCCAATCGCGTCGGCTTCACGACCGACGTGCCCGGAGCAGTGCGTCGCCGATCAGACATTGAGCATGACGGCCAACGGCCCTGGCTGCGCCTGCAACGCCCTGTCCGGGCTCGACAGTGCTGTCAGGGCCGTCGCGCCTGGAAGAAAACGGGGTGCGCGCGGGGGCACGACGGAATGCTGGAATGCGGGAGAGAATCTTATGTTCACGTTGCAATGGTTACCCGCCCGCGGAATCTGCCGTGGGAAGCCGGGCTTGCCCGGCGGGCATGGCCGGCGCCTTGCCGTCCTCGGACTCGTCATCCTCTCCAGTCTTCTGGAGACGGGCTGTCAATCGGGACCGTTCAGTCCCTGCGGCTTTGTCGGCCGCACAACCGCCTGGATCACCCGGCCGTTCCGGCGCGACGGCGGGGGCTGCTGCGGCTCCGGGGTCGTGGCGGACGGGGGATGCCTGCCCAGCGGCGTTCCCGTCGAGACGATTGGTGCTCCGATTGTCGCCCCGACCATTCCCAGCGCGACCCCGTCCAATGTTGTATCTCCGGATAGCCCCACGAATCTGAGTCCCGCGCCCCCCGAGACGGCCCCCGAGGCCAGGCCAGGGCCAACGCAGTCCATCCGCCAGGTGCCTCCCGCAACCGGCAACAAGACCAATTCGAGTTACGACGCGCTCCGTCCCGAGACCCGAACCGGCCGGTCGCGAAACAACGACCTGGCCCACACGCTCTCCTCCACACCTGTGCCGTCCCCCGGGTCGGCACAGGATCCGTCCCGCGGAGTCGTCCGGGAGACGGCGGACACCAGCGGGGGCGACAGCATTCTGGATCACATGCCGCCGCTCGATCTCCCCCCTGAGGCTACCGAGAAGAAGGTGACGCCTCCGATCGCCCCCGCGGCCGAGCGCAAACCTTCAAGTCCGGCTCCGGCAAGCGACCGTCCCAAAAGTCGCTCGACCCACGAGTCCGAAGGCAACCTGACCGCATCGGTCCACCCGGCGCCCGAACCCGCCCCCGCGGCGGGAGGGGTGCCGGGCATCTCTCGTTTCGTGGCCGTCGACCTCAAGCTGGCCGGCGGCTCGACGCCCTCCTCGGCCGGGCTCGATTGGCTGGCCGAGAAGGGGTACAAGACCCTCGTCGACCTCGGTGAGCCGTCACAGAGCAGCGTCAGTCTCATCGGCGAGGCAGCCCGCCGCGGGCTGCGCTACATTTCCCTGCCAGTCAACTCCAGCTCGATCGACCGCGCGCACATCGACCGTTTTAACTTCGAGCTGGCCTCGAGCGATGCCCGGCCGCTCTACTTCTTCGATTCCGACGGCAACCGTTCCGGAGCGCTCTGGTTCATCCGCCGGGTTACCATCGACCACGTCGACAGGCAGATCGCCCGCCGTGAGGCCGAGGAACTCGGCCTGGCTGGCGGGGAGTATTCACTGGCCGCGACCAGGTATCTGGAACGGCTGGGAACCTTGCCGGCCCAGCTTTCCAGCGCGCCACAGCCCAGGGCGGATACTCCGGCGAACTCACCCCAGACAGGTTTGCCGGAGGCAAACACGCCCAAGGCAAGCGCTCCAGCCAGCCAGGCGCCTGCCGCACCCGCTCCCGCGACCTCGGCCGACCAGGCCGGCAAGAGCAAGACGACCCAGGCCAGTTCCTCCTCCAAAAACACGGCCTCGCTTCCGCGAACGAATCATTCCGGGCCCTCCGCCTGGGGCCTCTCGAGTGGGGCCATGATGCTCACCGGCCTGATGCTTCCCCTGGCCTACCTGGGCCGGTCAGTGGTTCCCGCGATCCTGGTTCGAGCCCGGGCCAGTCTGCCGGCACCGGAGCGACAATCGCCAGCACTTCCCCACGCGTTGGATGCGTGAAGCGGATTTCCCGCGCATGCAGCGCGATCCGGCGATGGCCGTCTGCCGCCTTGAGCACCGTCGCCGCCCCGTACTTGCGGTCTCCTTTGATGGGCAACCCTCGATTGGCAAGCTGGACCCGCAACTGATGACTCCGGCCGGTCGCTGGACGCAGCTCGAGTTTCGTGCCGCCGCGCAGGCGTTCCAGCACCCGATACGCGACCCGCGCCTCCTGACCTGCTTGCCGGGAATCATCAACCACGCGCACGAGGTTTGACGTCCGATCCTTGGCCAGGACGTCGACCCAGAGGCCCTCCGGCTCTCGGGGTTGCCCCTCCACGATCGCCCAGTAGACCTTGGCGACCTTGCCGAGGCGGAACTGGTCGGCCAAACGTCCGGCCGCCTTGCTGGTGCGCGCCAGCACGACCACGCCGGAGGTTGGGCGGTCCAGCCGATGGACCAGTCCGACATAGACGTTTCCCGGTTTGCGGTACTTCGTCTTCAGGTAGTCGCGAGCCCAGGAGACCAGGCTCGGATCGCCGGTCTCGTCCCCTTGCGAGAGCAGGCCGGCGGGCTTGTTCACCACCAGGCAATGGTTGTCTTCGTAGAGGACGTCGATCTTCATCGCGCAGGCTCCGCCGCCTGGGTGATGCGCTTGATCAGGATCGTCGCGTACGACCCTCGGTTCAGATCGAAGCTCATCCGCAACGCCTGCCGTTTGGGATGAAGCTCGTCGTCGATCGCGCCTGCCTGAAGGTTCGAGGGCGCCACCAGGGCCGGGCGCGTCCCCTTGGAGAAGAACACATCCTTGAGATGGCGAACGCGGAGGACGTTCCACTCCAGATCGAACGGCCCGAGAACCTCCGCGACCAGTTCGCCCAGTACCCCCTCCGGCCGCGGCGTCCGCGCCGAGGGCAAGGGCAGGGGGGGTCCTTCGATGGCCTTGCGCTCTTCGGGATCGAGGCGGAACGGGAAGGCGAGCGGACCCAGCTTGAGATCGACCATCACCCGCTGGTCCGAGCGGGTCTGGCGAGTAATCCATCCCGAGAGCAACAGATTCCAGAGATGGCTCTGGAAAGCCGAGAACTGGAGCGTGCGCAGCTCGCGCTTCAACCGGGCGAAGGCGCCTCGAAAATCGCTGGGATGGTCGACGAGGTAGGTCACGATGCTCCGCGTCGAGGAACGCTCGAGCCTGGCCTTGGCCTCACTCCAACGCCCCCAGCACTCCCGAACGATCGCCTTCCGCGTCTTGACCCCGGGGCGATCGAACGGGTTCGGTTCGGCCAGGGCCAGCCGAAGCGCCCGCTCGTGGTCCCCTTTCAGCCAGGCATGACCGATGAACTGGCCGGAGAAGCCCACCGAGCCGAACCGCTGATCGTCAAAGTAATTGGGCAGTCCATCACCGGGCAGGGCATCAAGCGCGGCGATCGCTCCGGCGACCTGCGCGGGGCTCAGGTCGCGGAGGACGATCGAGAATCGATTGCCCGAAAAATGCCGCGGACCGTAGGGATGCGGCAGCCGTCCGACCGGCTCGAGCGCAATGCTCGACTCGCTCAGGCGGCGCCTGGGGCCGTCAAGGATGGTGAGGTACTGGATGGTGACGGCGTGCCGATCTTTCAACCCGCCGTAGCTGACCTGGCGGCCGGCCAGGTTCCATCTCCGGCAGATGATCTCGACCGCCTCCAGCGTTCCCAGCCCGCGCTTGGTCAGGCGATAGAGCGTGTGCCGTCCCCGGTTCGCCTCACCGACCGTCGACAGCTCCTCGACCTGGAAATCCTCGGGCAGACGCTTGACCTTCATGACCGACGACAACCACGCTGGAAGGAATGCTCGCCGGGCGCGCGACCGGTTGAGCGCGTTCAGATTGGCGAAGATCCTTCCATCTTAATCAAGATGAGAGCCGATCGCAGCCAGGCCCGGCTGTCACTTCGACAGGGGGCTGCTGGCGCGATCGCCAATCATTAATCAGTGCGATCATGATCCGATGGCTGTGCTGATCTGGTTTGTATCGCTGGCCCAGAGGCCTGAAGAGGTGTTGCCCACCGCGTTGATCGCGGACATGACGACCACCAGAATCAGTGCCAGCATGACGGCGTATTCAACGGCTGTGGCTGCGGTTTCGTCCCTGCCCAGTCTGAGAAGGTGTTCGAGCATGGCGAATCGCCCCTAGAAAACCCAGGATCGTACCTTGTCGCGGCCCATACCGCGGAGTAGGAATGAAGGTTCGGCTATCCTGCTCGGTCCAAGACACACACGGCTGTCGCTATGTAACCCTAGGTTTCCTCGCGGGCCAGTCAACACGCTTGACGATGAAAACCCCCAATCGGCATTCGGGCGACATCAGCCTGTCCTCCGAGCCTGATCCAGAGGCCTTGGGATGTTGACAAACTCTACCAGTACCGGGTCGTCAGGCTTGCCTTCCCTGCCCATTATCACTCCTCCGGAGCCCGCCCGAAGCGATCGGGAAAAGTACGGCACCTTGTTCTTCCTGGGCATCGCCGGCCTGCTCGTTCTCCTGGCGCTTGTTGGCTGGTTTGGCTATCGCCTCTGGACGATGCGTGACATCTGGTCCGGCATCTACCTCCTGAATGACGCCGGTCAGCCGGAGGAGAAGCGCATCCAAGCGGCCTTCACGCTCAGCCATGATCCCCGGCTGGAGCAGAACCAGTTGTGGGACCTGAGCATGAACCGGAAGCTTCCCGAACTGGCGCGATACACCTTGGCGGAAAGAATCGGCACCGAACTGGTCGCGCGGGACCCGCGGAGTTACGCCTCGGCGGTGACCCTGAGCCCGGACTGGCCCTCCTGGCTGCGGCTGGTGCTGGTACGGCCTCTGGCTTACGCGGCGACCCGGGGGCATGCGCTGTCTCGCGAGCGGCTCGGCGAGCTTTGCCGGCGCACCATTCGCGACGACCCGGCAGTGCGGCTCTGGGTCCTTTATGCCCTGGCCGTTCAGACCCGGCCAGACCCTCAGACGGTCGTCGAGATTGAACGTGTCGCCCGTTCCGACTCGCCCGAGAGCGAACTGGCCAGGCTCTTGCTGGACGCGATCGAATCCGACGAAGCCCAGAGGATCTCCATCCTCGACCGCGCCACCGCCTGGAACCGGGAACACCATCCCGACACCCGCCGGATCTGGCAGGGCTGGACTCTGAAGGAGGGGAAGCTGGAGCGATTGTAGCCCACTCGCCGCGTGGGGCGCGGGTCTCCAGACCCCGCCCTCACCGGGGTAGGTCGGACATTCCTGTCCGACCGCGACGGACAAGAATGTCCGTCCCACAGCGGAATTGACTCCGCGGGACACCCATGCTCTCGGGTGGAGACCGAGCCTGGGGCACATCCTCACGCCTGCCGATCCGGCCACGAGAGCAGCGCCAGCCGCACCCAGTCAAGCGCGATCTTGGCAGCCCTGCGCTGGATGATGTCGCGAGGTTGCTCGGGGCCGAGGTCGAGCCGGCGGCTCTCGACGCCGGCCGATGTCGCCAGCCCCAGGTAAACCAGTCCCACGGGCTTCTCGGGCGTTCCGCCGGTCGGTCCCGCCACGCCCGTCGAGCTGACCGCAACGTCCGCGCCGAATCGCTCTCGCGCCCCAAAGGCCATCGCCTGGGCCACTTCCGGACTCACCGCGCCACGGATCGCGATCAGGCTGCTCGACACCCCCAGCGACGAGGTCTTGGCCGCGTTCGAATAGCTCACCACGCCGCCCATGTAATAAGGGCTCACCCCGGCGATGGCGGTGACCAGGTGCGCCATCAAGCCCCCGGTGCACGACTCGGCCGTCGCCAGCGTCGAGCCGGTTCGAGCAAGCTGGGATACCAAGGCGTCCGCCACGTCGGTGGAACCTTCTCCCACGACCAGATTGCCGAACCGCTGGTAGATGATCGCCGCCGTGGGCTCGGTCTGGCGGAGGGCCTCTTCCGGGGTCTGCCCCTCGCCGCGGATCCGGAAGCTGATGGTTGAGTCGTGGGCCGTGATGCCAACCTCGGGCACGCGATCGCGCGCGGTCAGGTCCATCGCCTGGGCCTCGATGTCCGATTCGCCCCGGCCGAACAGATTTATTTTACGATAAATTATGATCCGATTGATCCAACCGCGAGCCCGCATTCGCGGCAAGACTTGCTCGGTGAACATCACCCTCATCTCCGAGGGGATTCCCGGCAGACAGGCGAAGGTGGTCGGACCGAGTTGCATCCAGATACCGGGCGCGGTGCCGACCCGGTTGGACAAGGGCTCGGCCCCCTGGGGGAAAAAGGCCTGGACCTTGTTCCGCTCGGCCATGGGCCGGTTGCGGTGGGCGAACAGAGCGGCAATGGCGGCCAGCGAGGCGGCGTCTTCCACGAGCGGCACGCCGGCCAGCGCGGCCATGGCCTCGCGCGTCAGGTCGTCCTGGGTCGGGCCCAGTCCGCCGGTCATGACCACCAGATCGACGCGGCTGGCCGCGATCCGGAAGGCCGAGACATGGTCGTCGAGGTGGTCGCCGATCGTCGTGTGGAAGGCCGTCGCGATTCCCAACGACGCCAGCTCGCGGCTGAGCCACTGGCTGTTGGTGTCCAGCCCCTGACCGCTCGTCAGTTCGCTGCCGATCGCGATGACCTCTGCCCGTGTTGGCATGAAGATCCCCCTGGAATTGCAGCCGCACTAGAGCGGTTTTCGTGTCGATGGCGCGCCGTAGGGTCCGCTGTGCGGACCAAATGCCCCCGACGTCGGTCCGCACAGCGGACCCTACAATACTGTAGCAACTCGGGAAGGTTCCGGCCCCCTTTGGAAAAACGGAACCACCGTGGCGTCTACTATTGTAAGAGGAAGCCCAGGACCTGAGACCGGTCCGACGAGGTGGAGAGCGAATGGAAACGATCGGTCCGGAGCGACTGGCACGCCTCTTCGACGCTCACGCCGCCGCGCTCCGGCTGTTTGCCCGGCAGTGGTGCGACAGCGCCGATGCGGAAGACGCGGTCCAGGAAGCGTTCATGAGCCTGGCTCGACAGCCCGCTTTGCCGGACGAGGTCAATGCCTGGCTCCATCGCGTGGTCCGGAACGCCGCGATCTCGGCCGGGCGGAGCCGTCGCCGCCGGCACCAGCGCGAAGCCCTCGTTTCCAGCGGCGAGGCCTGGTTTTCCTCGGTCGATGATCAACTGGACGCCCGGAGCGCCACGCAGCTTCTGGCCGAGCTCGATCTTGAGATCCGGGAGGTGATCGTCGCCCGGATCTGGGGCTGCCTGACCTTCGATCAGATTGCCCGTTTGCAGGGCTGTTCGCTGACCACGGCCCATCGTCGGTACCAGGAGGGCCTGGCCCGACTTCACGAAAGACTGGAGCGACCATGTTCGACCCGGACCAGAACGACCTGAACGCGCTCGAAGAGCGGCTGCGCTCCTGGGTGCCGTCCACCGGCGGGCTCGACCGCCGACGTATCCATCCGAATTGCAACCCCCCCGATCTCCAAACCCCCCGCGCCCAAGCGACCAGCCGAACCACCGCCACGAGGCGAGGAAAAGGGTCCCTCGGGCTGCTGCTCGCTGCCTCGTGCGCGCTCGGGGCGGTCACGGCTTATTCCCATGCTCAGTACACCCTTTGTTACGCCGGGAATATCTCAGAAGCTCTGTCAAACATGACCCTGACCTGGGTCTCGCCACCAGGCGTCTACTTCTTCAACTACGACGTGACTGTCAAGTGGGACTGCTCCGGCGGTCAGGTCAGCGCCTACTGCATAGTCTGTGAGGTTGATTACCTGTACCAGCTCGTCAACGGGCAGTACAATGTGGTGAGCGCCGTAGGGACACAGGACAGTGGCCCGAGCTGCAGCACGCGGGGCAACACGGACAAGTGGTCTGGGACGTTCACGGGCCTCGCTCCCAACCAGCAGTGGGAGATTGTAGCGGCGTATAAGCCCTACGCGCAAAACTCCCCATGCAACAGCCCCAGCGGCTTCCAGACCGGTGCCTTCAAGTACTTCTATACGTACTAACGTGATGACGGGGGTGGCTCGGGGGCTGTTGTCGCTTGCCGTCCGTGGTAGGCGGCCCCCCTGCCACGACAACTGCGACACATTGCACGGCCGTCGGCCGAAGCCGCGGTATCCAATGGTCTCCTCACGAAGAAAGAGGTGGTCAATGAAACGGTACACCCTCATCAAAGTCGCCTTGGTTTCTGGGATGGGTGTGCTTAGCTGGTACGTCGCGTCGTCCATGATAGCCCAGGCCAGGACTAGCGGCATCGCCATCACTTCCACGAAGACGAGGGCACAGAGCGGCCGAACCGCTCCGATACCAGCCGGAGCCAGCGTTCCGGTCGTGCCCGTTGCGGAGGGATCCTTCGACGAGATGACCGTTAAGGCCGGACACGGGTGCGTTGGGGTCGACGCCCAGGTAACCCTCATGGACAAGCGGCCCGGCAAGCGGTACCTCTGGTCCTTAATCGTCCTTGATCAAGGGCTAAACCTAGTCTCCGCAACCCACTACGAGAACCAAATTTTCTCCCTGACTCCTGGGGTCACGGTCAAGCCGACCTTCAAAGAGGCGTTCCCACTCCCCCCTGGACGCTACCAGGTGGACCTCCGGCTCTACGACCTCTCGCCCGGCGTGGACCCGTCCGCTTTGGACAGGGCGGGGGGCGTAGGCCCCTACGTCCTTTTGTCCCGCAGCGAAAGAGTTACAGTCACACAGTGACCGCGCAAAGTGCCGCAGGGCGATTCAGCGGGCCAGGCGTCGCGCGAGCGACCTGGCCCGTTTGTTCCCGTGTGCGGACGGTTGCTTGATGTCAAGTGTCTCAGGCTGCGCGGATGCAACGCTCCTGGGTGAACGCCACGGAGGATGCGGCCTTTGGTGCTCCCGCCGGCCCATCACCCGTCGGGACCCTCCCGTGTGGGCACGCGAACGCGGCACGCCCTCCGCGTCGTCGAGGCCATCCGGCTCTACGCGGCGGCTCATGAGGGCAAGCTGCCCGAGAACTTGAGGCAGATCACCGAGGTGCCTGTTCCGGATGATCCGGCCACGTGCAAGCCGCTGGTCTACCGCCGCGAAGGTGATGCCGCCGTGCTCGCCCTGCCGGACGCCCGATTCTCGGGCAAGCCGCCGGCGTCCTATCGAATCACGATCAGGAAGCAAACTGACAAGAAGAAGCCGTGAAAATTTGACGCCAATTCTCGCTTTTCCGCCAGAACACGGTTGCCGGATGCTACCACTTGTGGGTTATGATGCTAAAGGCATAATCTATGTCGACTTTCCGACCGGGTATCCAGCTTCAGGGATCGACCGGAAAAGACGGGGAGTTCGAATTCCATGGGTGGAAGCGTCCTGCAACGACCGACCCTGGTTCTCAACCGACACTGGCAGCCGGTGCACGTGGCGACCGTCGCTCGCTCGCTGGTCCTGCTCTGGAACCAGGCGGCCTTCGTGGTCGATCCCGACGATTTTCAGCTTTACTCCTGGGCCGACTGGGCCAAGCTGACTCCTCGGGAGGATGAACTCTTCATCCGCACGGTCAAGTTCCGGCTCCGCGTGCCTGAAGTCCTGACCTTGACCCGGCACGATCGGCCCCGGCACAACCCCGTGACCTTCAGCCGCCGCAACCTGTTCAAGCGCGACCATCAGACCTGCCAGTATTGCGGATCGCGTCCTGGTACCGAGGAATTGACCATCGATCACGTCATTCCCCGCTCCCAGGGGGGGCAAACCACCTGGGAAAACTGTGCGCTCGCCTGCGTGGCATGCAACGCCCGGAAAGCCAACCGCACCCCCGAGCAGGCCAGCATGAAGCTCAGACGCGTTCCCGTTCGCCCCGCCTGGAAACCCCTCTACGACGCTTCCACCGTCCGCATCGCCTCCTGGTCCCGGTTCCTCAGCGACGCCTACTGGAACGTGCCGCTGGAGCATGCGGATTGATGAATGGGTTTTTTCACGAAAATTCGACACTTCTCGCCCGACACCGCTGCTTGTGAGCACCGCTCGACGCGTACGGACGGGCGTGTTTCCGGTAGGACGGACATTC
>JBMFUH010000161.1:0-9997 GCA_049966735.1 Isosphaeraceae bacterium | reverse complement strand
GTCGCCAGCGTGACCACGTCTCCCCTGACTTCAATCACGAACCCGGAGCCGCTGGAGACGGTCCGGCCGTTGACCTTGTTCTTGAGATAAACCGTGGCGTCCTTGAGCCGGCGGATGACCTCCTGAGGATCGTTCGCCAGGGGCAAAACTGGCGAGGCTGGAGCGGGATGGATGTCCGCGACACGCTCCAGAGGCGCTGGCTCAGCGGGGATTGAGGTCTCTGATACCTCGGCCACGGCCCTGGGCGGTGCAACGGGTGCCTGCTGGTTCCCCGATCCGCGGAGCAGGAGGACAACCACGACTCCCAGCAAGAACGTGGCCACACCGCTGATGCCAACCAGAGCGTAGAGGAGCGGATTGCTAGACTTGGCCGTTTGACCCTGAAGTTCCCGCACGCGGGGAGCCCGGCGCACTCCCGGCGAACCGGCCGCGGCCAGCGGTTGCGCCGTCTCGACGTCGTCATAGCTTGTGTCTGGCGTGCGGCGGGGCGGTTCGACTGTTGACGACGAGGGCGGGGTTGCCCGGGATTGAGAACCGGCACTCGCTGGACTGCGATATTCGAACTGATGATCGCACCTGGGACAGTGAATTCGTGCCCTCGGCACGCCGTCTGGAACAGAACCTTTGGCCTGACACTTCGGGCAATAAACCGTCTGGGCCATGGCACGATTCTCCGTCGAAACTCATAGAGATGGCAGATCGTCGTCCGGAGCAGTCGAAACCGAGATGGCCCGCGGCACATCCGGCTTTCACGAGATATGTGAGGGCTCCCTTATCATCGCCCGTGCCCGATCAAAACGCAAGTGGATCGGAAAATGTGCTGGACTTCGGACCGGCCGCTGGCTGGATTCTCCTGGTCGATTCTCTCTGGCGCGACCGGGCAGAAAGTCCCGAGCGGGAGTCGAATGGCGGCTCACCCCAACGGCCTGGTCGATTCTCTCTGGCGCGACCGGGCAGAAAGTCGGGCAGGTTTCCCCGACCGCCCAGAAAAAAGGGGATCGCGATGGCGGTCGCGAAACGCTGAAGCGGACCGGCGCTCTCCGCGAGACCTCATCGGCCCGTGCATGCATTGCTCGGCCATGGAGCTGCGGCGGCGCTGACCATGACCAGCCCAGCCGCGCGCCCGTCACGAGGATTGTGAAGAAACCGTGAAGATTGGCTTCGTTCCGCGCGCCAATTTAAGCCATGTTTGAGCATAACCATTGATTCGCAAGGTTGTTATGTCAATTGGAAATTGGCTTCGTTCTGCGCGTTTTTGACGAGGCTTCTGGAGGGAATCCGCATGTTGCCGCTCGGCCGGCCTTGCTGATACGTCCTCGCGAGAATCGGAAGTCGGAACTCGGAAGTCGGGAGTGGGGGTGGGGTGATGAAAATCGGGCCCCTGAACTGCGTTTCGTGATCGCTCCATTTCCGTTGCGCCTCGCGACGAAACGGCTTTCTTCCAGGGTTTTCTGGTAATGCGCAACAAAGGGAGGGGGAACCAGAGTCGGACTTGAACCGTCGCGCCGGCCTCCAGAAGCGATTTTGCGCGTGATGCGAAATTTTCCGTAAAATCATTGTTTTACCGAAATATCGGGCGATTTCTTGGCTCTGATGCGCTCCACGACCCGAATCATAGCGCATCATATAGATAGAATAGGAAAAGAGGAGATATTGTGCGCCTCGCGTCTGGACCACAATCACCCATGACTGCACGGAAAGCTCGTCCACTGCCCACGCGGGAAGCGGGAGTCGAAAATGTCTGCCCAGAGTCGGCCGCCCACTGCCCGCGGCCCACTCCGAATTAGGGTCGGGAGACCCACCCCGAACCGAGATTTGGCGTTTGTACACCAGTGAACGGATGCTGGAATTTCGTCGAAAAAGTGCCAGTTAGTGCCATTTTTCGAGGGGTTGAAATCGACCCTCGTCCCGCCGGTCACGCGACGAAAGTCATTTTAGAATCATCACTTGGAGTTATAGTGCATCCATCCGTCTGGGTTGAAAACCGGATGTGCCCAACTTGGGCCAAAAGTGCCACATCAACGAGCGCTGATTGTTCACTATCGCGAGCCAGCCACAAAGGACGAGGACTTGAACAACTAAACACTGCACACTGAAAACTGAGTCGAGTCTCGCTTTCCGGTCCCGTGGGGTACCAACCAAGGGGACGGAAATTCACGGTACATCCGGATCGTTGACTTCCGTTCGCACCGACCTAGAATGCGTAGGTCTCATGAATGCGGAGTGTACCGCTGTATCGCCAATGCATGATTCAACTCCAGCCTGGTACGGTCGCGCGATGCGATTTCTCACCGCCATCCCCGTTCACAACGAAGAAAAGTACCTCGAAGGGGTCTTGCGCGAGGTCGTCCGGTATGCCGGCGACATCCTGGTTGTCGATGACGGGTCCACAGACCGCACGCCCAAGCTGCTCCGCCGTTTCCCTCAAATCGAGGTCGTGCGTCATCCGCGCAACCTGGGTTATGGTGCGGGGTTAAGGACGGCATTTCAAAAGGCGATCGCAGGGGGCTACGACGGTCTGGTAACTCTCGATTGCGACGGCCAGCACGAGCCGGCCTTGATTCCCACGCTGGCCCGGCGGCTGGCTGACGCCGACATCGTTTCCGGCAGCCGATACCTGCGGGTTTTTGATCCGAGCCAGAAGCCCCCCGAGGACCGGCGGCGGATCAACATCGAGGTCACGCGGTGGCTGAACGAATGTCTGGGCCTCAACCTGACCGACGCCTTCTGCGGCTTCAAGGCCTATCGCAGGAGGGCGTTGGAGGTTTTCGAGATCACCGATCCGGGTTACGCCATGCCGCTTCAGGTCTGGGTGCAGGCGGTCGAGCACGGGCTGTCGATCATCGAGGTTGCCGTTCCGCTCATCTACCTGGACGAGGAGCGCGCCTTCGGCGGCTCGCTGGACGATTCGACGTACCGGCTGAACCACTATCGCCACGTGCTCCAGGAGGCTTTGCGCGAGTCGGGGCTGGAAGTGGCGGGAGGGTGCCCTAGATGAAGGACAACCGCTTGCGGGCTCCCTCGACCGACGGCGCCCTGCTCGCGGTGCCTCCCCTGGACGAGGTGGCCTCGACGTTCAAGGCTAACGCCAGCCGGCTCTCGTCCTGGGAGTATGACTTTCAGGGACGTCCGGCTAGCCGGCTCCGACAGCAGGTTCATCGCGAGGTGATGGCGGCGGCGCGTTCGTTCCTCACCCGACACGAGCTGGACTTGCCCGAATGCGCCGGGGCCGTCCCGCCTACTGTCACCCCTCTCATCGTCACCGGCCACCAGCCCGAGCTTTTTCATCCCGGCGTTTGGGTCAAGAACTTCACGACCGCCCGGCTGGCCCGCGTTTATGGCGGCCTCGGCCTGAACTTGATCGTGGATAACGACTTACCCAAGGCTTCCTCGATTCGCGTGCCGTCGACTGAGGGAGGCCGCGCGCGAACCGTCCGGGTTGATTTCGACCACTGGAAGGGAGAGTCGCCCTACGAGGACCTGCTGGTCCAGGACGAGGGCCTCTTCGCCTCGTTTGGAACACGAGTGCGCGAGGTTCTGGACGAGTCGATCACCGACCCGATCGTGGACGATTTCTGGCCCAAGGCGGTGCGCCGGACCGGCTCGGTACGCACCCTGGGGCTCCGGCTGGCCCTGGCCAGGCGCGAGATCGAGGCTTCCTGGGGCGTTTGCAACCTGGAAGTTCCGCTCAGTCATCTTTGCCAGACCGACGGCTTCTACTGGTTCGCGTCGCATCTTCTGGCCCAGCTTCCCCGGTTTCAGGAGATTCATAACACGGCCCTGGCTGAGTATCGCGCCCACTACGGCATCCGGAGCACGCATCATCCCGTCGCGGCCCTGGTCGTTCAGGGAGACTGGCGCGAGGCGCCGTTCTGGATCTGGAGACGGGGAGAGCCCCGGCGCCGGGCGCTCCTGGTTCGCCAGGACCGGCGGACCATGCTTCTGCGGATCGCCGGAGAGGACGACCCGGTGCTCGAGCTTCCCCTGGCCCCCGACCGTGAGGCCTGCTGCGCCGTGGAGCGATTGCGGGAACTCGCGGGACGATCGATTCGCCTGCGCACCCGGGCCCTGACCACCACGCTGTTCGCCCGTTACCTCCTGGGCGACCTGTTCATCCATGGTATCGGTGGTGCCAAGTACGACGAGCTGGGAGACTCCATCGCCCGCCGCTTCTTCGGGATCGAGCCCCCCGGCTTTCTCACGCTCTCGCTGACTGCCTGGCCGGGTTTGCCGGATCGCCGGGGGACGACATGCGAGCTTGCGGCAATCAATCGTCATCTACGGGATTTGACGTTCAATCCCGATCGTCATCTGGACGAACCACTTTCGGTCGAGATTCGTAAGCTGATTGTGGCCAAGCGTGAGGCGATTGCGCGACAAGGACAAAGTAGACGCGAGAGGATCGACCGCTTCCACGCGATCCGGAGGATCAACGAGAGCCTCCAGAGCCTGGTGACGGGATTGGAGAATTCACTGCGACTCAAACGCCGCCAAGTCGTTGCGGATCTTGAGTGGAATCGGCTGGTGCACAACCGGGAGTATGCGTTCGTTCTTCATTCGGCACGTCGATTGCATGAATTGATGACAAGAATTACCGAGCCGGTCGCCCGGTGAGGGGGAGGGGCATGGCCCGATGGCAAGCTGGATTGCTGTCGGCATTGGCGGTTTTTTGATGATTTTCGGCAAGATCGGTCTTGAGGCCCTTCAAAAAAAGTCAATCTTCCGGCTTCTAGCTTGAGGCGGTCGTTGTTTCTAGCCCGTACAATGGTTAGGAAGGCGTTGCGTGATGAGCACTGTAGGAACCTCGATATCTTCGCCTGGCAGTCCTCCCGGCAAGCCGGGACGCTTTCCCAGAATGGTCGACCCGATGAAAGCCTCATCGACGGCGATTCGATTGCCGTTTCGCCGCGGTTCGGTGGAATACAGCCTCGGTACCGAAGCAGACCATGAAGCGGTCTACCAGACGTTGCTTCATGTGTTCCACGGTCCGGATCGCGAAGCCTTCCTCGGCACCTTGAGCGACCCTGCTTACCGCCCCGAGCAGCGTTTGCTGGCCAAGGTCGACGGCCGCATCGTCAGTCACGGTCATCTCACCGAGCGGGAGGTCCGCTACGGCTGCGTCACGCTGCCGATCAATGGCGTGATGTGGGTGGGAACGCTTCCCGAGTTTCGCGGTCTCGGCTTCGCCCAGAACCTGATGCGGCTGGCCGACGAGCGGGCACGGGCCACCGACCACGTCTTGCAGGCGCTCACGACCGGGATGCCGCAGTTCTATCGGGCGCTGGGCTGGGGAGTCTGCGGGCGGGCCACCTACGCCGAGGCGCTCAGCCGCAACCTTCCTCAGGTGACCGACGGCGTCATCGAAGGCAAGTCTGGCTTCTGGCACGTTCGGCCCTGGCGGCAGGTGGAGCTTGCCGACCTGATGTCGCTGTACGAGGTGCAGTATGCCCAGACAACCGGTTCCGTGATCCGCTCCGAGGAATACTGGCGATGGATGATCGGCCGCCGGTACGCGCATGTGATCTGGGTAGCCTGCCAGGGTGAAGCCGTTCGCGGGTACGCGTTTGTGAAGGACCACAAGATTCTCGAGATCGCGACCGATCCCGCCTATCCCCAGGCCCTTCGAGCCCTGCTGGGGCGGGTTCGAGCTGAGGCCCT
Source organism: Isosphaeraceae bacterium (assembly GCA_049966735.1). Classification (GTDB taxonomy): domain Bacteria; phylum Planctomycetota; class Planctomycetia; order Isosphaerales; family Isosphaeraceae; genus Aquisphaera. The sequence goes on along the minus strand of JBMFUH010000161.1, from coordinate 4,339 downwards.
GGAACGAGCTTATCCCCAGGTCACCGTCCACGCGCCCGCCAATCATCCCGTGATCGAAGCCTTCGTCAGCTCCGGCGGCCGGCTCTACGATCAAGATACGGGCGAGGGTGCGGTCTCGATGTATCACATTCCCGATGCCGGCCGTTTCCTGACCGCCATCCTGCCCGAGCTTGCTCGCCGGGCGACGGCCGCAGGCTGTCCCTTGCCTCTGGAGTTGGGGATCACCACCGAGGATCACCGCTGGCTCATCCACATCAAAGGTAAGCAGTCGAAGATCGAGCCGGACAAGCTCAGCAGGCGCCACCTGACGCTCAGCCCGCCGACGCTGGTCCGGCTGTTCATGGGCCACACGGGAATCGACGCCGCCGCCACCGAGGAAGGATTCGCCGCCTCGACGGCCACGGCCCTGGACGCCGCCCGCATCCTCTTCCCGGTTCAACCCATCTGGCGCAGCCCGCTCGATTCGGCGACCGCGTGAAATGAGTGCAAGGGGGCCAATCAGCGGGCGGCAGTTCGACCCCGACGCCGCGGGTGGCCCGATCCGCCAACTTACGATCGCTCGGATCAGGATCACGAGTCGGGGAATCGATGTTGTCGAGTAGCATGCAGCTCGGTTCGGTCCCGACTCACCGAACCAGGGCATGATCCAGAGGCTCCGGGACATCGTTGCCGGAGAGCTTCAACCGACACAAATCGACTTGAACTTCTACTCCCACAAACTCCGGGAGTTCTCGCGATACAGGCAGTTAGGATGGCGAACCGGTACGCCGGTTGATCTCGATGCCGCCCACGAACTCTGGAACAACGCCCACACTGCAACGCTGGAAGATTATGGGTTGCAGAGGGTCCGGGCGTTCTCTACCATCCGAGCGTCGGGCCATAGCCCGGTTATGTCGAGGAGTACAATGAGTCCATTGCAAGTCGCCATCCTGAAGCTCATTGAGGCCAACGACGGAAGGTTTAGCTGGTACCAGCTCGACCGGGCTTTGACTCACCGAGCTGGCGTCGATCCCGGGATCGTGTCGAGGGATCTGGTGCCCGCTTCGCGCGAGCTCGAGCAGGCTGGTTTCATCACCGCAAGCGCCGGCCATAGCCCGGCCCGGCCCTTGTACTCGGTCACCCCTGCCGGCGAGCAAGAATTGGAGGTTCACATGGAAAGAAAAATGGGCTAGATCGAATGCCACCAGACGAAGGATCAACCCTGGCTTATGTAGCCTCCTGCGCCGAGCAGCCGGCTCAGTGGCCGTGCTCGGCGGCGGGGACGTGCTCGTGGGCGGAGGGCTCGGCGGGGGCGCCGTTGGAGCTGCCGCCGTTCTGCTCGCCCGCACCGGCAACGGACCCCGTCCGCGGCTGGAAACCGTAGAACAACTTGAGCGCCGAGGCCAGGAAACCCTTGTCCAGCCGGGTCGCCCGGAACTGGTCGGCCAGATCGCCGATGATCCGTGCGTACGAGGGATAGATCTGCGATGCGCCCGCCAGGTCGCCCAGGCCAAGTCCCGCATGGGCGGCCAGCACCAATTGCTGGAGGACGAGGCTCGCCTCCGCGCCCAGGATGGTCGCGCCCAGGATCTTGCCGGAGGGGGACGTCACCACCTTGGCGAAGCCGCCAGTCCGCCCGTCGATCCGCGCCCGGTCGACGTCGGCATAGGAAACCCTGAAGCAGCGAACGTCCACGTTCTCCGCCTTGGCCTGGGCCTCGGAGATTCCCACCGTGGCCACTTCGGGGTCGAGGAAGGTCGCCCAGGGGAGGTTCGAGTAATCCATCTTCTTCCGCCTGCGCAGTACCGCGTTCTGAAACGCCACCTCGGCCTCGCGCTCGGCGGCATTGGTGAACTGATTGCGCAGCAGCACGTCCCCGAGTGCGAAGACGCGCACCGCATGCGTCTGAAGGAGGTCGTCCACCTCGATTCCGTGCTCCGGATCGGCATGGATGTTCACGGCTTCAAGGTTCATCCCTTCGACGTTGGCCAGCCGTCCGTCCGTGCAGAGGACCTCCGAGACGGTGACCTCGGTGTGCTCGCCGCTGTCGCCGTCGCGATAATGGCAAACCTTTTGCCCATCGCGAACTTCGACTTTCTCGATGGTCGCCCGCCGCTTGCTCGTGATCCCTTCCCCGGTGAGCATGCAGGCCACATGGCCGGAAATCTCCGGGTCCTCGCGGGGCAGGATGTTTTCGTCCGCGGTGAGCACGGTCACCTTCGAGCCGAACCGGGCGAAGACCTGGGCGAACTCCATGCCCACGGGCCCCGCGCCGATAACGAGCAGGCTGGCGGGAACCGCCTGCAGCGACCAGAGCGTGCCGGCGTCGAGGTAGCCCGCCTCGGCCAGTCCCGGAATGCTCGGCTTGCCCGGGCGCGAGCCGGTGGCGATGAGGAACCGCTGGCCCTCGATCCGCGTTGAGCCATCGAGCAGGACCGTGTCGTAGGCGTCAAAGGAAGCAGTGCCCAGATAGACGTCGATGCCCCTGGCCCGGAGGGCCTCGTCCGATCGAGACGCTCCGGCAGCCTGCATAAGGCTACGAACCCGCGCCAGGACCGCCGGGAAATCGACCTGGGGTGAACCGGTCTGGATTCCAAACTCGCCCGCGGTCTGGATCTGCTTGACCAATCGGGCCGCATGAACCAGGGCCTTGCTGGGAACGCAAGGATCGCACCGGGCCTCACCTTCGGGCCGGGGCTTGTCGATCAAGGCGACCCTGGCCCCCACCCGCGCGGCGGCCGTCGCCGCATGCAAACCACCCGACCCTCCCCCGATCACCACAAGATCGTACATCGCCGGTGTCTCGTCTGTTTGTTTCAATCCACGCCCCCGCGAAGGGGCGACGCCGCCTGCCTGGGCCAAGCCAAGAAGGGCACTATACACTCTACGCTCAGCACTTGCCACGGCTCAGCGGCGATCGTTTGGTTTCTCTCATCCAATCGAGGTACGGCCAACATTGCTATTCACCATCGCAAGCTGGGTAATCCAGAGAAACGCTCCACCGCTGGCGGGGAGCAACCGGTGTCGGTCATACATCTGATCGATACGCCTGTTCACATCCAGCTTCTTTGTGGCCGGTTTGCGATAGTGAACAAAGAGCGGTCGGAAAGGTGGCACTTTTCAGGGGGGGGGAGTGCCACGCCGGGTTCTCGATACTAATGTATGGATGCATATGAAATCTAAGTGATGATCCTGCAATGGCTTTCGGCGCGCGATCGGCGGTGAGATGGTCGATTCCAACGCCTCCGAAAGTGGCACTAGATGGCACTTTTTCGACGTAATTCCAGTGGTTGTACACTACTGTACGGAGACACCTTTTCGAGCGGGCGGGGATTCGCGAGAGAGAAGATGGGTGAAAGTAGAAAGGAGACGGCCCCTAGGCTGATGCGAAGTTGGGCTTGACATGACAGCTTGTGGCTGGCGAGATTCTTGTGCTTTTTGTGTTTTTGTTTCGGTCCAGGATCGTTTGGAGTGACACGGAGGTACGGGCATGGAAGCTATCGCAGCGCGGTCGAGGCGGATCTTGGAGTCTCCTGACGAGGCGAAGTCTCCCCAGAGGATCCTGGTCCGGTCCTTGCTCAAGAGTCGCAACAAGCTGCGCGTCAAGTATCGCGAACTTCGGGCCGAGTGTAAGAGGTGGCGCAACCAAGCCGCGGCAGCGGAGAAGTCGCGATCGGCCTGGCGTCAGCGAGCGTTAACGGGTGAAACGGCTCTCCAGAACGAACAAGCGGAGCGAGCCGCGCTGCAAGCCCAAGTGCAGGAACTCCGCGAGTCCTCGGCCGCCCGAGAAACGGCGTCGGCTTCATCGCCTACTTTGCCAGCCGAGCCGCAGGGGGTCGAAAAAAAGGGGCGCTGAGCCAACCGCCGGCCCTGATTGCCAAACCGGCGTTGCCAATGGTGGCGAGCCAAGACAGCGCGCCGTCGGACAACTTGCCGGTCCTTGCTTTCACCCTCACGGCCCCCAGTTTGCCAGCCGTCAGAGTCCAGTTCCCGGTGCCAGCCCGATTGGCCGCGGCTTCCACGACCCAGCCGACTGATTCGTTGCCCGCGCTTCAATGGCCCCACGCAACAGTACCGTCTCCGGTGGGTGGCCGCTGGCCCAGTTGGTGCATCGCCTTGGCGGTCCAACTCGTGACGGCGGTCAAGCTGTCGATCCGTTCCATCCCCCGGGTCTTCACCGCAGTGTTCGGGGCGCTGATCGGGCGTCCGTTGGACAACATGATGTCGTGGACGACGGTACGCTGTTGGCTGATGCGTTGGGGTTGTACGCGTTGCGGCGTCCCCTGACACGGGCCGACGATTGGGCCTATCTGATCGACCACACAGTTCAGATCGGGACGATGAAATGCTTCGCGGTCGT
>JBMFUH010000160.1:0-10013 GCA_049966735.1 Isosphaeraceae bacterium | reverse complement strand
CACCCGACGAGACACCGTTCGAGGCTCCAGCGCCGGGCCGGAAGCGGCAAGACCGCGAAATTCACCTTGACCTGCCCGGCGAGCATGATACAAAGCCGTGGTTTCCCTTTCCTTCGCCTCATTTCGCCCATGCGCGGGGAACAGATTCCCTTCGAGTGACCGTTCCCTTCGCTCATCGTCTTCCGGTTCGCGCCGTGCCAGGATGGTCGGCCCGGAGGGCGGCTCATGGATGAGGAGCCTGGCCAGGTGACGACTCACAGGAAGCGTAAGTCATTGCTTCGGCGATTGATCACCCTCGTGGTCATGGTGCTGACCGGCGGCGGCGCCGGAGTGGGCGGATGGGCCTTCAAGGACCATCCCCAGGTGCGCGCGCTGATCGGCGCGATTGTCGGCGAGGGTGAGGAGGCCGCGGCCGATGGCGGCCTCAAGAACGAGCTCGAATCCGCCGTCGAAGATGTTCTGGATCGCGAGAACCCGCGCCAACCTGGCGTTTTCAGGGTCAAGATCGCCGAGATCGAGCTCGATCCGAAGCTCTTCAAGGAGGGCAAGACGGTCGACATCCAGACCCAGGTTCACAAGCTCGACGCCCAGGGGAACGAGACACTCGTCTGGGAAAGCAAGTCGTACGGTCAGAATCTCGCGGTGGTGGGCAAGGACGATTTGACGGCCACATTCGTCAATCGCCCGTTCGAGATCGCCTGGGGCCCCGGAGACCGGATTGTCGTCGACGTCTGGGACCGCAAGGGAGGGCTCTTCGAGCGCAAGGAGCTGAGGATGTCGCCGCCGGAACCGGGCACGTTCCCGCTCGCCTCCGGCGTTCATCCGCTCGAGCTGAAGGGGGACTCCGCCGCCACGCTCGACTCCCCGCTCAATCACATCGTGTTCCAGACGGTACGCCTGGGTGATGCCGCGAAACAACGCGGCGATGAACCGCGTACCAACGATCCGCGCCAACTCGCGGAGCGGCCTATCGTTATCAAGTGAACGCATGGAGAAAGCGACGTGCTCACCCAGGTGTCCCTCGACCGCTTCGAGGGCAAGAACCAGTCGATTGCCGTGCTCCTGACCGATGACGGCGTGGCGATCAACATTCCCAGGTCGCTGCTCCCAAAGGGAGCCAGGCCCGGCGACGTCCTCAACCTCACGCTCGACCGAGACGACGAGGCCACTCGCAAGCTGGCCGAGCAGACCCGGCAAGTGCAAAAGGACCTGAAGGCGACTGATCCCGGAGGGGATATCAAGCTGTGAAAATGCGCCGGTATTTCCGGGTTCTCCTGCTTTTCGGGCTGTTGCTCGCCGGCCCGTCCGGAGTGTCGCTGGCCCAGTCAAGATCGGACTGGTCCCACGGCGCCACGCGCTACCTCATCATCGATTTTCTTGACATCGGCCAGGGAGATTCGATCTTGATTCGCTCGCCGGAGGGAAAGACGGCACTCGTTGACGCCGGCCCCACCAAGGATGGGGCGACGCGGCTGCTCAAGCAAAAGGGAATCTCCGCGATCGACATCGTGATCGTCAGCCACCACCACAGCGACCATTACGGAGGGATGGAGCAGGTCATTCGCAACTTCAAGCCGAGGTACTTCATGGCCACCGGCTCATCGCACACCACCAAGGGCTACCTCAGGCTGCTGGAGACCGTGAAAAGCGAGGGGATCACGGCGGTCGAGCCGACCTCCAAGCAACGGAAAATCGAGCTCGGTTCGGTCAATCTGACGGTCTTTCCCCAGCCGCGCTACGACCACGAGGAGGAGAACAACAACTCGATCGGGATTCGCCTCGACTACGGCGACTTCTCGGCCCTCTTGACCGGCGACAGCGAGACCGAGGAACGCGACTGGTGGATCGGCCACAACCCGACCTTGATTCGCGAGTGTACGGTCGTCAAGCTGGCTCATCACGGCAGCCGCAACGGAACCGACCAGGGATGGCTGGAGCTGGTCCAGCCCGAGATCGCGGTCGCCAGCGTGGGTGCGGGCAATGATTACGGCCATCCTCACTCCGAGACGATCTCACTCTTGCGCAGGAACGGCATCCCCCTCCTCCGCACCGATCTCCGCGGCACCATCACGATCGTCAGCAACGGCAAGACCTGGAACCTGGTCGATCCCGAGCTGGCCCGTCGCCGCGGGTCGCGGAACGGCAACGCGGTGGCCACCCGCTCCAGCGAGGACGAATCGTCCGTCGGAGGATCATTCTCGTCCCGGGCCCGCAGGCGCTGAATCGGTAGGTTGACCGCTTCCGGTTCTTGCCTCACGGACAGGCCCTCACCTGGCCTTCGGCCATCCTCTCCCAGAGGGAGAGGGTTCAAAACGTCCTTCTGCCCCAGGGAGAAGGTGCCCGAAGGGCGGATGAGGGGCCAGCCTGGGAGAATGAAACAGCCCCGCTCCTCGCCCGAGCGCCCTTCCCTGATCGAGGGATGCCCGCTATGATCCTGGACCCATGAAGGGAACGCGATGCCTCGTCCTTGCTCACGGAGGAGCCAGCCGATGCAGCTCCCGCTTCACTCCGCCACCAGGGCTTCCGGCTCCAGTCGGTCAGGAGGGCTCTTGCACGATCCCGCGGGATTCTCCAATGTCTTCCTGGGCGCGTTCCGCCGCGACCTGCTTTCCTTTTATCCCGGGTGCCGGCTCGACCTCGAGCCAATGCTCACGCTGGCCGGGTCCTCCGCGTCGCCCGCCCGCACCAGTGCCACGCTCGATTTCCAGCTTGACGAGAACGACGATTCCCCCGAGTCCGTCCGTGTTTCCCTTTACGGCAACTGGTATCGCTTGAGCGTTCCCGGCAACCTGAGGCTAGGCCCGTGCGACCGCGACCTCATCCGCGCGATCGGCAGGGTCATGGAACTACATCACCAGATCCTCTTCCGGCGCTCCCGGATCTCCCTTCTGCAACTGCGCAGGGGCATGCCGGAGGACCATTACATCGCCGCCTGTTTGGGCCCCTCGGCATACTCGGCCGCCGCCACGTCACCCAGCCGGATCGCCGAAGCCATCCTCACCTTGCGGACCATGGCCCTCTCGACCTACGAGAATCGGCGGGTCACCACCGGGGCCATCATCGTCGGTCCGGGAGCCGGTCCCGGCCCGGTCAGACTGTGCACGACACGCCAGCGTTCTGCTCAGGCTCTCAACTTCGGCGTCGAGCTCACCAGCCTCAAGACCGTGCACCGCCTTTGCGACGGCAGGCGAACGCTATTTCTCGTCGACCACCAGGGCAAGCTCGCCGACGTGGTGGACATCCGCCAGTGGGCGATCTGCCAGTCTCGCGAAAGCGACGATCAGGAGCCGACCCTGTCCGTTCCGTGTCCCAGGGTTTACACGTTTCACGCCCTGGCGACTCGGTCGGGCGGACATGTTTGCCTGGTGCTCAGCCTCAACCAGGAGATCAAGATCTTCGCCGGAGGCGTGCAGGCGTTTGTCTTCGCTCATGGCCGCTGGCGGGTGCTCGACCCCGGATCGAAATACGCCCGCTGGGAAAAGGCCGTGGGCTCTCCCCGGTTGGCCCGCGTTCTCTTCCAGACGGCGCTCGACCTTGCCGAGGAGCGCCAGGGGGGCTTGCTGGTGGTCGTCTCCGATCCCGCGCAGGCCATCGGCCGGCTGATCGCGCCGCACGACCTCCTCGATCCCGAAACGTCAACAGCCGGGATCGACGACGCAGCCGATGGCGAATTCCCCGCGCGGCCGTTGTCACTCTTCGGCCTGAATTCGCTGCCTGAGCACTCACTGGATGAGTCCGGTTCGCTTCCCCTGCCCAGGAGTCCGATTCCTCCTCTGGTCGAACCGCTGGCCAAGCGTTCGATTCACTACCTGGCGCGAGGCGGGCCGGTGACCGAGTTCGACGCGGCCGTTCTGGAATCACTGGCGGGACTTGACGGAGCACTCGTGACCGACTCCACCGGCCATCTGCTAGCCTTCGGGGCGATCCTCCGTCACGACGCTCCGTCCCTGACCAGTCCCAATCCGGCATCTCCTCCGGCCGTCGTTGAAGGCGCCCGCACCACCGCCGCGATCGTCGCCAGCCGCTTCGGCCCGGTCCTCAAGATCAGCGAGGACGGCATCGTCTCCTGCTTCCTGGACGGAGCCAGGGTCTGGGATCTTTGAGGAGAAGCGGTCTCACTCGTCCTGTAGAGCTTTGTCGCGGGGCGAGAGCAGTGACAGGCACTTCCGGCACGTCACCCTGGCCCGGTCCTCGGTGGCGATCCCTTCCATTTCGGCCCGATGCGCCGCTTCCTTGTCGCGCGGGTTACAGAGGACCATGCCGTTCTCGTCGAGGGCGTGCATGTCGCGTTTCGTTCTCCTGTCTTTACTCATGAATCTGCCTCCTTACGAGAACGGCCGCTTGCGGAACTCTAGAGCGGTTTGCGGACGGCTTGCGCACTGATCAAGTATTGTAGGGTCCGCTGTGCGGACCAAATGCCCCGGCCGTCGGTCCGCACAGCGGACCCTACAGGGAGCCATCGATCCGCACCGTTGGGCCGCGGCGCGGCCCGGAAGGCCTCACACCAAGCGTCGGAACAAGGAGTCCAACTTCCTTGCTGCGATCTCGGAACCCGCGCCCATGCGTGCAGCCAGCGATTTGCAAGGTTGCAGTCCTTTTGTACGCCTCGCCCCTGGTTGTGGGAACCGTGGTGAGGAAGTCCATGTGCAACGACAAACAGCGAGACGGTGCAACGGCCCTTGCCGGCCGCGCGAGGAATGTCATAACCTGAAGCAACTTGAATTCACGAGAGACCAGACGGATTTCCCCGTTCAAAGAAGGATTGGCCATGGCGGAAGAGTCAGCGCTCGCCGCGGAGCTGGAACTGGTCCGGATGCTCGCGGCCGAAGCGGCGGCGGTGGCGCTGGCGCGCGCCGGCGGCGTCACCCCCGTCGAGAAAGCGAACATGAGCTTCGTGACGGACCTCGATCGCGACCTCGAGCAGATGATCCGCCGCCGGCTCGGCGAGCGATTTCCCGACGACCAGATCACCGGCGAAGAGTATGCCGCGGCAGGAGGATCGGGACCGCGGCGCTGGTCGATCGACCCGATCGACGGCACCGGCAACCTTGTCCACGGCCTGCCTCTCTGGGCCATCAGTATCGGCCTCATCGATCGGGGCGAGCCAGTGCTCGGCGTCATCGCCATTCCACCGCTTGGTGAACTCTACTGGGCCGTGAAAGGGCAGGGGGCCTGGCGCGACGACCTGCGCCTCTGGGCCCTCGACGCCGACGAGATCCATAACCAGGACAACATTTGTATCGGAACCAATGCGCTGCGCCTCATCGATCCGCGATCCGTTCCCGGACGGCTGCGGGACCTGGGAACCGCCTGCTGCGAGCAAGTGTTCGTGGCGGCCAACCGGCTGCAGGCCTGCACCTTCCTGGGCGAGGCCACACACGACGTCGCCGCGGGCGTGGTCGTCTCCAGCGAGGCCGGCTGCGCCTTTGGCACGCTGGCCGGCGAGCGGCTCAGCCCCGCCGAGATGGTGCGGCGCACGCCCATTCCCACGCCGACCTTCGTGGCCCCGCCGCGCCGGCTCGCAACCCTCATGCGCCTGGCCCGCCCACTTCCGCCCCGAGACGAGCCGTGACCATGAAGCGGGTCGTCGCTCAACTCCCCGTCGCTCAACTCCCCGATGATACTTCGCCAGGAACCAAATGCGGCACTGTTATCGGCCACCACGGAATGGGTTGGCTATGTAAGTTTCTTGGGGAGCGTTTCTTGCCCCGGCGGGCACCACGCACTACCAGAAATTAGACATGTTCATATGTCATATTTTGCGACAGTGAATTGCAATAGCCCTTTTGCGGTCCCCATTGGTGATTCCCCGGGGGATTCGCGAGTTACTGTCGCGGGGTGCGGAGAAAGTGAGAAGCGAGTGGCAATTCCCTCAGCATGTGGCGAAACCCGCTAATTGGGTGCACGCCACCAGGCGATCGAGGTTCTGGAGTGTGAAGACTTTGCCCCGGGTCGCGATCAGGAGCTTCTTCATGTCTTCCCGGCGTTCCTTAAAGCCCCGGCCGCCAATGCAAGCGATGACCTCGAACCGAGGCTGAGCTCGCTTTCTCAGACCCTTGTGGCTGAGGGCCGCAAGATGCTGCACACGGGTGACCTTGTCGCGTGCCGTCCCATCGTCTTCGGTGATCTTCGCTTCGATGACGACCCGGGGGCTGAACTCATCCGGAACAATGAAGTCGGGCGCCTGGTCGAAGCCATGGACTCGCTCGGCGCGCTTCGTCTTTCGATAGGTAACGCCCGAGCGCGACAACACCCCCTCAACCGCGGTTTCCAGCACATCTCCGACAAGCTCGCTCACGGAATCACGGTGGCCGGCAAAGGGCCTGCCCAGGAACCTTTCGTAGAGCAGCATGGCGTACGGCACTCCCAGATCCGCGAGTGGTTGAATACTGGCGAGCCCGTGTTTTGTGTCAGCTTTGTCCAGGCGGTGTACAATGTACAATGTAAGGGGGTGGTTTCGTCGATGCCTCCACGAGCAGCCCACGGGCCGTGTCGACCAAGGGGAAGTGTTACTGCGCGCCGCGCTGCCGCTAGTATGTAATGTGTGCAGCAGGCGCATTCGGGTCTTGCGGTCCAATGCGCCGATCGCGCACTGGCTGACGTCCCGGGAGAAGTGACAATCCAGACTCCACAAGCGCTACTCACTCCGAGGAGGCGCTGGAGTGCACCCCAGCCCCGCAGCTTCCCTAATCTCGAGAATAACACGCTCTGGCTCACTCAGGAGCTGATGCTCCCAGAAGCGCAAAACGCGGACGCCCTCCTCTCGAAGTTTTTCGTCGTATGCTCGGTCTCGGCGTCGGTTCCCTTCGATTTTCGCGGCCCAGTACGGCCGGTTGGACCTGGGGACGTGGCCACAGAGCGGACAACCATGCCAGAAGCACCCGTCAATGAACAGGGCCAGGCGCGAGCTGGGAAAGTAGAAGTCCGGCTTGCCGGCGACCCCCGGCGGATGAACCCTCCACCCCCGGACTCGCGCCCGCACCAGCATGAGGCGGAGCCGCACCTCAGTGGTCTTGTTGGCCCTGGACCTAATCGCGCTCATGCGCTTCGAGTTGACCGGCGTCAGCCCTTGAAACTGGCCGCTGATGAGTTTCCCCCTAAGCTTTCGCTCCATGGTTTGCATCTCCTGGGCCCGTGGCCCAGTCCCTTACGACCTCCCGATACCGCGCGAGAACCCAAGGGGCCCCGCACAACCGTTCGTCAGCCAAGTATTCGTAGCACTTGTTCACGGCTTCTCGCAATTCGCTTGGCGTAAGTTTCGCGGCAAGAAAGTTCACGACGTCCAATATGTCCACGATCGCGATGTCTCTCCCGTACGGTTCAACCTTGAGCGCCAGCTTTGCGGGCGTTGCCCATTCTTCATCATTGTTCACGTCCCTGGCGATGATTACGTACTTTGTCAAGCGAAAACGGTCCATCTTGTCGCGGAAGCTCGAGATCCTAGCCTTCCACTCCGACCTGACCGTTACTTCATAGGCACGGAGAAGCTCCCCATTGCGGCGTTCCTCGACGTCTCCTGCCACCTGGTCCGACGTGTCGGACGCATGCGTGTGGTGCGTGGTGACCTCGATTCCGGTTCGCCTCCTATACACGAAAAGCAGGGCGGCGATCAGGAACTGTTGGACATGGCCCGTCGAGGCCGTGCTGATCAGCTTGTGGAGTAGATTTTTGGCGCGCGCGAAAGTCAGGACGTCGGGGCCGACCGGCGGGAGCGCTGAGCTCACTCGCCTTGACTCGGCGAAGCGCTGCGCCAGGTAGTCCGCGATCCTGATGCGCTGTTCCACCGGCGCCCCGGCCACGGACTTCAGGAACGGCCCGTAACGGGCGTCGTCCATTGGTCGAAACCCACGCTGGTTGCCTTTTGCTCCAACGTTGGCTCCATAGGCTTTGATCCTCTCGTGGAGGGTGAGGTGTCTCTTGGTCAGCTCTTCGCAAAGGAAGACGTCGCCATGCTTCTCGCTTCGCCAGCCCCTGGGTAGGCTGTTGAGGTCCCATTCGGGGGTTTCCAACCAGTAAAACATGAAAAACAGCATGCCAGTGTAGATGCTGGCCGACCTAGAGCGGTTTACAGTCGGCTTGCGCACTGATCAAATATCGTAGGGTCCGCTGTGCGGACCAAATGCTCCGGCCGTCTCCCGGCGCGCCGGGACTACGGTGGGCTATCGACCCGAAAAACCCTCTAGTCTTCAGCAAATCATCGCAAGATTCGAGGTATTTCGCCTCAGGCAGGTCTATTGTGGCTCCGCGCAGGAACGCGTCGATTCTCTCCAGGATCTTCCGGACAGCCTTTTCGACGCCGGGGTCGCGGCTGCTCGGGGCTTTCTTTGGTCCATTCATGACCACAAAAGCCTCTGCCTCAGTGGAGCGTCGGGACCATCTTCCTCCTCGCCGCTCGCCAGCAGCTGGCGGAGAAGGGCACGGCCCAGCACCTCGGCTAGTTTAGGCGGGACCGCGTCCCCAACCTGCTGGTACTGGGAGCTCCGGGGACCACAGAATCTCGTGTCAGGGTGGAAGGTCTGGATGATCGCCGACTCGAGGACGGTCAGCCTCCTTGCTCCTGGCAAGGTGCCGGCCCGGGGGGGGTTGCCACACATCAAGTGCCTGTGATACTCGGGTACTAGCTTCATGTCGTCGAAGAAGTGGGTTTTGTTACCGCCAGCCGATGCAAGTATCGTGTGGCAAGGCTGACACCTGTCGATGGGGCGCCCTCCGCCGTTGAACATATGGCCATCATAAGGGCTCGGCCGAATGTCCGGCCTCTTCGCGTAGAAGACCCTCGAGGGGTTCGGGTCGCCGATCTGGTGAGATGGCAACACGTCATTCACCACCACGTAGGGGAAATCGCCTCCCGGGCCGTGTGTCCGGGCGGGAAAATGAAAGACTCTGGGTCTCATCCCGACCACAAACAGCCGACGCCGTTTCTGAGGGGCCCCATAATTTGCCGCGTTGAGAACCTCGTAGGCCAAGTGGTAGCCCAGTTCGTGCAACTCCTCGAGAACCGCCCGGAAGTAGCCCCGGCGCTCTCGCACGGCGAGTCCTGGAACGTTCTCCATCAGGAAGGCGTCCGGCCGAACGGCTCTCACGGCCTGGACAAAGGCAGGAACCATGTTTCTCTCATCGGCCGCCGCCTGACGAAGCCCCCCGGATGAGAACGGCTGGCATGGGGGGCCGCCAAATACGATTTCGACCTTGCCCCTGTAAGGGGAAAGATCAACCTGTCGTATGTCTGAGGCAATGATCTCAGCAGAGGTTCCATGAGCAGCGAGGGTTTCCGCCCTCCTCGCGTCAATTTCAATGGCGCAAGCGGTCGTGATCCCGGCGGCCCTCATGCCCAGGCTCAAGCCGCCTGCACCTGCAAAAAGATCGATGGCCCTCAGCATCTGGGTGTGGTCCTTCCCGAACGAGTTGGGTGTTTCCCCGAGATCTTCCACGGTCGGGGGCTATCGCTCTATTATTGTCCAAGTTCTGGGATCTAAAAACCCTCGCCTTTCAGGCGACCACTTCCAGTACGTCGGACTGAGCGCGGTCGATCGTACCGGCTGAGGCTCTCGGTGATCGTCAGATGGGCGAGGAAACGAGGATCTTGGTTTTCTCCGGAACCCATAACAGTCGGGCTTGTAGCCGACTGCCGAACCCACCGGCTTCAAGCCGGTGGGTGCCGGCCCAACGATCACCTCGGTCATGCCGAAAGGCGCTGCGTGCCCTTGGCGAGCTTTGCGGAAATGTCGGTGCGCGCCGATCACGCTTCCGTGTCGTAAACTGTAATATGGGTCAGTCCCGCGCGGTTCTTTGAAAATTCGGAGGGAATCGGTTCCTCGGGCAAGGTTCCAATCAGGGCCAAGGGTCGCATCATGCACCTGGTGCACGGGCGGCTCCGCGACGGACCCGGACCCGGCCGACCGGCGAGCCTCCCCAGTGCGCGGCGGTTCGATGTCGAGATCGTGTCCAAGAAAATCCGGGTCAATATTGGACAAGATCACGGAATGTCACACTTTGGACCTGATTTTCGAGAG
>JBMFUH010000159.1:0-10053 GCA_049966735.1 Isosphaeraceae bacterium | reverse complement strand
GTCGACGTCCTGGGCCGGATCTTCGAACGAAGCATCACCGACATCGAGGAGATCAAGGCGAAGAGCCTGGACGAGCACGCCAGGAGCCTGGCCGACCGCCGGCGCAAGCCCGGCCGGCGCAAGGAGCAGGGTGTCTACTACACGGCCGACTACATCGTGAACTACCTCGTCGGCGCGGCGCTTGATCCGCTCTGGGAGCAGAAGCGATCCGACCTGACCGCGGAGCACGGCGTTGACCCGGACGGCACGGACCTGCCCAGCGGCCGTTTCCTCCGCGCGATGCTGGCCTGGCTGGATGCAGTGACCCTGTGCGATCCGGCCTGCGGCTCGGGCGCGTTCCTGATCGCGGCATACGATTGGTTCCTGTCCCACCGTCTGAGCCTGCTCGACGACCTGAGCCACGTCGAGCCGGGCGCCGAGGCCTGCGCGGGGGGCCGGGACGACTGGATCGAGCGCTCGGCCCCGTTGATCCTTCAAAACAACCTCTTTGGCGTGGATATTTCGCCTGAGTCGGTGGAAATCGCCCAGCTCTCCCTCTGGATCCGGACTGCACGCCCCGGCCAGCTTCTGACTGATCTCTCGGCCCACATCCGCTGCGGCAACAGCGTGGTCGATGACCCGGCGGTCGATTCGAAGGCATTCGACTGGAAAACCCAATTCCCGCACGTCTTCGAGCGGGGAGGGTTCGATGCGGTCGTGGGCAATCCGCCGTACGTGCGGCAGGAGTTGCTGAGCCCGACCAAGCCTTATTTTCAGGAGCACTACCAGGCCTATCACGGCATGGCCGATCTCTACGTCTACTTCTACGAGCGAGGCGTGCAGATCCTCAGGCCCGGAGGCCGGCTGGCCTTCGTGGTGACGAACAAATGGATGAAGGCGGGATACGCCGAGCCGCTCCGCCGGTTCTTTGGCGAAAAGACCTGGGTCGAGCAAGTGGTCGACTTCGGGCACGCGAAACAGTTCTTCAAGGATGCGGATGTGTTTCCGTCCTTCCTGGTGGTGCGGAAGCCAGACGACGGGCCAGTACAGCACGACGCAAACGTATGCGTCATCCCGCGGGACATGGTGCGAATTGACCAACTGAGCAGCCAGGTGAAGTCTGGCAGCCTGAAGATCGAGTTGAGCCAACTTACAGGCGATGCTTGGTCACTGGAGTCTAGCGAAGGCCGCGAGCTGTTCAAGAGAGTCCGGGACCGAGGTATGCCGCTGAAGGATGTATTGGGAAAATCGCCTCTGATGGGGATCAAGACCGGTTTCAACAAAGCATTCCTCATCGATACGGCGACAAGACAAGGTTTGACTTCAGCGGACCCGGCCTGTGCCTCGGTCATACAGCCATACGTGAGGGGTCAGGACATTGAACGCTGGCACACTGTCTGGGATGGCCTCTGGATGATCGCGCTGAAATCCAGCGGCGATCATGCTTGGCCCTGGTCGAGCGAGAGAGACACCGAGTCCGCCGAGGGGATCTTTCGGCAGACGTACCCGAGCCTTTACGCCCGGCTCAAACCCATGCAGGAAGCGCTGATGATGCGCCAGGACAAGGGCCGTTTCTGGTGGGAGCTGCGAGCCTGTGCCTAGAGCGGTTTGCAGTCGGCTTGCGCACTCATTGAATATCGTAGGGTCCGCTGTGCGGACCAATTGCTCTGGCCGTCGGTCCGCACAGCGGACCCTACGGTGAGCGATCGACCCGAAAACCGCTCTACTGGAGCGAATTTGAGAAGCCGAAGCTCGTTTACCAGGAAATCCAGTTTCACCCTTCTTACGCGCTCGATTCGAACGGCGGCCTGGGAAACAACAAGACGTTCTTCATCCCCGTCGGAGATCTTTTCCTCCTGGGCGTTCTGAACTCTCCCCTCCTTTGGTGGCACAACTGGAGATTTCTGCCCCACATGAAGGACGAGGCCCTCACTCCCGTCGCTTTCCGTGTGGAGAAACTCCCAATTGCCTCTCCGACCGACCAAGTCCGTGGTCAAGTCGAAGAATCGGTTCGACGGCTCATCGAGTCAGCGAAAACTCAGCAACAGATTCGCCGGGGCATGGCCGACTGGCTGAAGGTCGCCCACGACGTAGCCGATCTCAGCATGAAACTCCGGAGCCCGATCGCGCTGGATTCAGACGCCTTCGTCGCCGAGGTCCAAAAGACTCGGGGCAAGAAAAACACACTAACGGCGGCGGGGCTGCGGAGCCTGCGGGAGGAATACGCCCGCACGGTTGAGCCGGCGCGGCTGCTGGCGGCGGAGGCGCTGCAACTGGAGTACAAACTCCACGACCTGGTCAACGCCGCCTACGGCCTCACCCCAGACGAAGTCCGCCTGATGTGGGACACCGCGCCGCCAAGGATGCCGATACCCCGGCCGATCTCCCTTTAATCAGTAGTTTCCCCAAAAAACCGTACCGTCGCACCTCCTCGCAGACCCTTCCTGCCGCCGGGGGCCTTCGCGGGGTCAGATCCTGTGTTCGGTTTCTGGCGTCCCTCGTGGCTCGCGAGGCCGCATGGCGAGTCGACGGGGATTGGCGAATGGGACGCTGCTATTCACGGTCGCAAAATGGGTGAGGTGGAACATTTGTCGTCTTGCGTTTGGTAGGTGGCGTCCGCCGGGTCAAGGAACGTTCCTCAAGAAACTCACATGCCCCAGCCATTACTTGGCGGTCGATGACAATGTCTCATCTGGCGCCTGGCGAACCATGACACACGCTCCCGCCGGGAGTCCATGAAAAACGGCCGAGGATTGGGAAGAAGCGGGAGAGTCGGGGGCAGCGGTTGCGTTCGGGTTTCTGGTTATGCATAATGAACCCATCAGGCCGACCCTCGTGGAAGGATAAGGATCACCAGGCCCACACACAGTGCAATCCTGCACCCAGGCGTGGCCGATCGGTGGGACGGTAACCGTGTGACCGTTCCCGAGGCAAGATCGGCGAGGGGCCCGCAAAACGAAAAGGCCGACGTCGTACCGAGGCTTGAGAGGAAACTGCCGGCATGTCCACGCCCGCCATGATAGAAGCCGAGGGGCTTTGCAAGCAATTTGGCTCGTTTCTCGCGGTTCGCAATGTCTCATTCTCGATACCCAAGGGGCAGGTGGTGGCATTTCTGGGTCCCAACGGGGCCGGGAAGACCACGACCATGCGGCTCCTGACCGGTTTCGTGGCGCCCACGCATGGTTCGGCGCGGATCGCGGGCATCGACGTCCAGGACGATCGCATCCGAGCCGCCGAGCATCTGGGTTATCTTCCCGAGAACGGTCCCCTTTACCCCGACATGACGCCGCTGTCGCTGATCCGGTTCTTCGGTGACGCCCGGGGGCTCTCCGGGAGCCGATTGCGCGACCGGATCGACGCCGTGGTCAGCCAGTGCGCGCTCCAATCGGTCGCCCAGAAACCGATCGGCAAGCTCTCCCGAGGCTATCGCCAGCGCGTCTCGATGGCTCAGGCCCTGCTCCACGACCCGGAAGTGCTGATCATGGACGAGCCCACCAGCGGTCTGGACCCCAACCAGATCCGCGGCGTGCGGACCTTGATCCGCGATCTGGGCAAGTCCAAGACCATCCTGATCTCCACCCACATTCTGCAGGAGGTCGAGCCGGTCGCGGACCGGGTCTTGTTCATTCACGACGGCAAGATCGTCTTCGATGGCAAGCCCGACGAGCTTGCCCACCAAAATGGCAACCTGGAACAGGCGTTTTACAAGCTCACGGCTCAGCCGGTGTGAGTAGTTGTCAGTTGCTAGTTGTCAGTTGCCAGTGAACGACGCACGATCGGCGCTGTTCACTTGCGACCCGGTGAAACTAGCAACGAGCAACTGGCAACTGGCAACTTTTCGCAGCAGAGGATTCCCGCGGTGACCACGCTCGAGACCAAATCGACCAGCAAGCCGACAACCGCCAGGGCGTCCCGCCCGCGCGGGGCCCGGCCCTTCAACGGGCACGTGATCTGGGCCGTTTTCAAGCGGAACTTCCAGAGCTATTTCAGCAACCCGGCCGGCTACGTGTTTATCACCCTCTTCGTCCTTATCAGCGCCTGGCTCGCCTTCTGGCGGGCGGAGTTCTTCACCAGCAACCTGGCGAATCTCGATCAGCTCAACAAGTACATGCCCTATGTGCTCTTGTTGTTCATTCCCGCCATCGCCATGACCACCTGGGCCGACGAGCGGCGGCAAGGGACCGACGAGCTGCTCTTGACCTTGCCGGCACACGACCTGGACGTCGTTCTGGGCAAGTACCTGGCCACGGTGGGAATCTACACGGTCGCCCTGCTCTTCTCGCTCTCGCACCTGGTGGTCTTGCGTTTTCTCGGCGAGCCGGACTGGGGGGTGATGTTCGCGACCTACCTGGGCTACTGGCTGATGGGCGTCATGCTGATCGCGGTGGGGATGGTCGCGTCGCTGTTGTCATCGAACGTGACCGTGGCCTTCCTGCTGGGCGTGCTCTTCTGCGCCGTGCCGGTGTTTCTGGACCTGCTGGGCTCGCCCACGGCCGGAGCGATCCGCCGGCACATCGAAAGCTGGTCGGTGCCCGCCCAGTTCCGCGACTTCGGCACCGGAGTCATCTCGCTCTCGGGGCTCTTCTACTTCCTGTCGCTGGCCGTCGCGATGCTCTACCTGAACATGGTTTTCCTGGGGCGCAGGCACTGGGCTGGCGGCGAGGAAAGCCGGGGACGGTGGCTGCATTCGACGATCCGTTTCCTTTCGGTGCTGGTCGCCCTGTTCAGCATCAGCGTGCTGATCCAGCGGATGGGCGGGCGAGTCGACGCCAGCACCGAGAAGATGCACACGCTCTCGGCCGAATCGCTCGCGCTCATCAAGCAGATTGCCGACGATCGGCCGGTCTTGATCCAGGCTTACTACAGCCCGGATGTTCCCGCCGAGTACGTTCAGACCAAGGCCGATTTGCTCGATTTGCTCCGGGAGTTCCAGGCATCCAGCGGGGGCAAGATCCAGCTCAACCTGGTTCCGACCGAGCTGTACTCTCAGGCCGCGCGGGAGGCTCAAAAGCGATTTGGGATCGAGCCGCAGCGGGTCGCGTCGGACGATCAGGCCCAGGCCAAGCGCACGGTCTCCGAGATTATCCTGGGCGTGGCGTTCACGTCGGGGCTGGAGGAAGTCGTCGTGCCGTTCTTTTACCGAGGCTTCCCCGTCGAATACGAGCTGACGCGATCGATCCGCGTGGTCTCGCGGAGCGCCCGCAAGAAGGTGGGCATCCTCAACACCGACGCCCGGATGATGGGCGGCTTCGACATGCGGTCGATGGGGCAAAGTCCCGAATGGCAGATCGTCACCGAGCTGAAGAAGCAGTACGAGGTGAGCACTGTCTCGCCCGACTCATCGATCTCGACCGATCTCGACGCGCTCATCGTCGCGCAGCCGTCGTCGCTAACCCAGAAGCAGATCGACAACCTGACGGAATACGTCAAGAAGGGAGGGCCGACGTTGCTCATCGTCGACCCGATGCCTCTGGACAAACCCGACCTCTCTCCCGAGGTTCCCAAGATGCCTCCCGGTGGCCCGTTCGGCGGCGGCCCGCCTCCCGAGCCCAAGGGGAATCTCCGTCCGCTTCTGGACCTGATCGGCGTGGACTGGCCCACGACCGAGATCGTCTGGAACCGCTACAACCCCCATCCGCAGCTCGCCATGATCGAGCCCGAGATCGTCTTCGTGGGCAAGGGGAGCGGCGCCGAGGGCGCGTTCAACCCCGAGCAGATCGCCACCTCCGGCCTCCAGGAGATCGTCACGCTCTTCCCTGGGCTCTTACGTCCCCGGACGGGAGGAGCGGGACCTGAGTTCGTCCCGCTCATCCGGACCAACAGCAGCGGCGGCACCATTCCCTGGTCCGAGGCCGTCCAGCAGAGCTTCATGGGGATCTCGGGGATCAACCCCAACCGCCGCTATATCCCCTCGGACGTGAGCTACACGCTGGCCGCCCGCATCACCGGCACCGCGCCGGCGCCCAAGACCCCTCCCGTCACGGAGGACGCCAAGAAGAAGGCCGAACCCAAGAAGGAAGAGAAGCCCGCGACCATGAGGGTCATCGCCATCGCCGACCTCGACATGATCGGCGACCAGTTCTTCGAGCTGCGGCGGCAGAAGTTCGCCAACCTTGACTTCGACAACGTGACCTTCGTGCTCAACTGCGTCGACGTGCTCTCCGGAGATGATGCGTTCGTGGCCCTGCGGAAGAAGCGGCCCCAGCACCGCACCTTGCTGGCGATCGAGGCCCAGACCAAGAAGTTCATCGACCAGTTCGAGAAGCAGACCAAGGCTGCCGAGGACGCCGCGAAGGAGAAGCTCGACCAGGCCCAGAAGGCGTTCGACAAGCAGGTGGATCAGGTCAAGAGCCGGACCGATTACGACGAGCGCACCAAGGAGATCATGCTGGCCAATCTGCAGGACGTGGCCCAGCGCAAGCTCGAGGTTGAGAAGGCGAAGATCCAGGATGAGAAGCTGACCATGATCCGGGAGGCCCGGGCCGATTCCGAGGAGAAAACGCGGGTCATCGAGAACCGCGTGAGGTTCCTGGCCGCCGCCATTCCACCGTTGCCTCCCCTCTTTCTCGGCCTGCTCGTTCTGGCGATCCGGATTCGCCGGGAGAACCTGGGGGCCGCGCCCAGCCGGCTGGCCTGATGACGCCGATTCTCAGCCATTCGATTCGAAACTCATGAAGACGATTTGATCTCGGCCCGGGAGCGACGGGCCGGGTTGTTGCCGAGGAACGATCATGAACGAGCTCTGGAAAACACTGACCTTCCTGGGCGTGGCGCTGGTCCTGACGGCAGTCGCCCTCGTGAGCACGAGGGATCGCACGATCAAGAGCGAGGCCTTCAACGACCAGGGGCAGCCTTTTTTCCCCGACTTCAAGGACCCTCTGGCCTGCACCGACCTGGAGGTCGTCGATTTCGATTCTTCCACCGCCTCCGCCACGCGGTTCCGGGTGATGTTCAAGAATAACAAGTGGGTCATTCCATCCCACTACGACTACCCCGCCGACGCCCGCGACCGCCTGTCCAAGACCGCGGGGGCCGTGATCGGCCTGGTCAAGGACACGATCCGGTCGGACAGCGTGGAGGACCATGAAAACATGGGGGTGGTCGATCCGCTCGACACCAAGACCTCGACGCTCAAGGGCCGGGGCAAGCGCGTCACCTTGCGGGACGCGGCGGAACATACCCTGGCCGACTTCATCATCGGCAACGAGGTCAAGGACAAGGCAGGCCAGCGCTACGTGCGCGTGCCCGGTCAGAAGCGAACCTACGGCGTCGTGGTCAAGGCCGAGCCGTCGACCCGGTTCGCCGACTGGATCGAGACCAATCTGCTGAAGCTCGAGGCCAGCCACATCCGCAAGATCGAGTTCGACAATTACAAGGTGAACATCGATCAACAGGCCATCATTCCGGGTGAGCGGTTCGCCATCGACCGCAAGGATTCGTCCGCTTCCTGGACGCTCCCAGGGCTCAAGCCCGACCAGGAGCTCGATAGCGACAAGCTGCGCACCCTCACCGACGCCCTGGCCGACCTCAAGATCGTCGGCGTGCGCACCAAGCCGGCGGACCTCGTTCGCGGCCTCAAGAGCGGCGGCGGCGAGTCCATCAAGCTCACCCTTCCCGTCAGGTTGTCGCTGGCCAGCAGGGGCTTTTACGTCACCGGCGACGGCAAGCTCGTTTCCAATCAGGGAGACGTACATGTGTTTACAGATGAAGGTATTGTTTATACGATCCGCTTCGGCGAGGTGATCTTCGGCACGGGCGAGGAACTCTCGGCCGGAACCGCCGACGACGCCGCGAAGCAGGCCGACGAGAAAGCGGCGGCCGCCAAGGGCAAGGAGAAGGCGCAAGAGAAGGCCAAGAAGGCGGAAGGAACCACGGAGAACCGCTTCGTCTGGGTCACCGCCGGCTTTGAACCGGACCTGATCGACAAGCCCGAAAGCATGAAGCCCAAGGAGCAGCCGGCGCTCAAGCCGGGCGAGCTTCCCGAGATTCCTGCGACTCCCTTCGCGCCCGATCCCAAAGATCCCAAGTTCATCGCCGAGCAGAAGGATGCCAAGGAGAAGGCCGATCGCGAGCGGAAAGACTACCAGAAGAAGATCGAGGACGGCACGAAGAAGGCCCAGGATCTGACCGACCGGTTCGCCGCCTGGTATTATGTGACCCCGGCCGATTCCTTCCGCTCGATCAACCTCGACCGCGCCGCGCTCGTGAAGCCGAAGAAGGCCGAGTCGACCACTCCCGCGGCAACGACACCACCTTCGCTGCCCGGCGTCGGCTCCTCGTCGTCCGCCGGCATGTTGCCGCCGATCCAGCAGCCCTGAAAGGGCGCGAAAGGGCGCGAGGGGGGCGAGTCGTGGCGGACCGGGCTGAACCTGGGCTCTCCGGAGGGTGTCCGACACCAGACGTTCGCGCGGTCGGGGCCGCCCCTCCCCTCCGCAAGGTGGCTTGCCCCTTGCATGAGCGCAGGCTCAAGCCGTAAATTCTTGATTGACCGTGCTCCAGAATAGCGGCCAGGCTCAAGGCTGCCCGGCGGGAAAAGTCCCGCACAGAGGAAGTGACGATGGCCACATCAGCAAGTCCCGGTTTGAATCCAACCAGCACCCCGGCAACGAGTCCCTCGAGGAGTGGAAGGATGCG
The DNA here is from genome assembly GCA_049966735.1 of Isosphaeraceae bacterium. Lineage (GTDB taxonomy): Bacteria > Planctomycetota > Planctomycetia > Isosphaerales > Isosphaeraceae > Aquisphaera. The sequence continues at coordinate 1,440 of JBMFUH010000159.1, read as the reverse complement.
CCACGTGCTCTCGGCCCTGGTGCAGAACCAGCCCGGCGTGCTGGCCCAGGTGTCGGGGATGTTTGCCTCGCGGGGTTTCAACATCGACAGCCTGGCGGTCGGCGAGACGGAGAACCCGGTCCTGTCGCGGATCACGGTCGTGGTGATGGGCGATGACCGGCACCTCGAGCAGGTCCGCAAGCAACTCGAGAAGCTCATACCCGTCGTCAAGGTCCAGGACATCTCCGGCGAGGATTACGTCGAGCGGGACCTGATGCTGATCAAGATCAAGGCCCCCGCGGCCGTGCGTCCGGAGATCCAGTCGCTGGTGCAGATCTTCCGCGGTCGGATCGTCGACGTCAGCCCCGACCTGCTGATGATCGAGATCGCCGGGCAGGAGAAGAAGATCGAGGCGTTCATCGAGGCGGTTCGCCCGTACGGGATCATCGAGCTGGCCCGGACCGGCAGGATCGCCCTGGTGCGCGGGGCCCGTCCCATGGACGACGGTCCCGGAGAGACCTCGCCCCAGCCCCTTGCCGACGAAGAAGAAACCACCATCCAGGGACATTCCGAACTTTGATTCCAGGGGCTTTTCGCCCCATTCCCAACGAGGCGCCCGGGATTGGTCCTGTCCGTCCCGGGTCTTTTTGTTGTCAACCGAGCCCGCAGCCACCTTGAGACATGCCTCTCGGGGCAACCACCCACTAACCACTAGCCACGAGCCACTCAGCCGCGGAGGAGAACAGCAATGCCCGCCCAGATGTACTATGACCAGGACGCCGACCTGTCGCTGCTTGCCGGCAAGACCGTCGCGATCATCGGTTACGGCAGCCAGGGACACGCCCAGGCCCAAAACCTGCGTGACTCCGGTTGCGACGTCGTGGTCGGTCAGCGGCCGGGCTCGGCCAATCACGAGGCCGCGGTCCGCGACGGTTTCAAGCCCGTCTCGGCGGCCGACGCTGCCAAGGCCGGCGATCTGATCAACATCTTGCTGCCCGACGAGGTGCAGGGAGACATCTACGCCCGCGACATCAAACCCAGCCTCAAGCCCGGCAACCTGCTCCTCTGCTCGCATGGCTTCAACATCCATTTTGGCCAGGTCGTCCCGCCTGAAGGCGTCGATTGCGCACTCGTGGCGCCCAAGGGGCCCGGCCACCTGGTCCGCAGCGAGTTCACCAAGGGGGGCGGCGTCCCCTGTCTCATCGCCACGTCCGACAACTGCTCGCCCGGCGGCAAGGCCCTGGCTTTGGCCTATGCCAAGGGGATCGGCGGGACCCGCGCGGGGGTTCTCCAGACGACCTTCGCCGAGGAGACCGAGACCGACCTCTTCGGCGAGCAGGTCGTTCTCTGCGGCGGCGTCAGCGCGCTGGTGAAGACGGCGTTCGAGACCCTCGTCGAGGCCGGCTACCAGCCTGAGAGCGCCTACTTCGAGTGCCTGCACGAGCTCAAGCTGATCGTCGA